>CAYMLA010000503.1:0-2189 GCA_964390785.1 uncultured Bdellovibrionales bacterium
AGTTTAATCAAATAGAAACATTTTTTGCACTTTCAAATGTTGATTCATTATACCTGGGAGGTGTGAGAGCAATTTCTCCTGAAGAAAAACTGCTGTTAATTTTTGTGAATTCAGCTAGTGCTGACTTGTTAATTAAGACTAACAAGAAAAATATAAAAAGGATAAAAAGAATAGTTTTAAATTGTTTCATCTTTGTTTCACTTTAATTAAAGATTGTTTTTTTTACTTTTCTTTTTCCATAGCTCGTCTTAGCTTTTCTGCCCTAAATAGAGTGTACTCACTTCTAAGTTTTTTAATGTGTACTAAAGTGTTCTCTAATTGATTTGTTAAAAAGTGAATTTGCTCAATAGTCACTTCGTCACTTGTTCTTTTGCTTAAGTGTTTTGAGGTGGCATCTTTGATTGAGTTATTTGAAGAAATGAATTGATCCCACCAACTATTTTTTGCATTACGTAATTGGTCATAGGATTTTCTTAAATCTTCTCGAGTCGCTTCAAACTCATCCAAAAGAAAATCTAAATTTTCATTGTCTTTTCTTAGTTGATTCTCTAGTCGAATTATTTCGGCATTGTATAGTCTTTCAGAGTCAGAAACGCTGGTGGAAGGTGAGTTTGGTGACTGCCTAACATCATTTAATCTTTTTTTAAACTCATCGGGTGCTTTTTCGAACACTAGTCCGAAATAGTTTGGGCTGAACCCTATTTTTTCTGATAATGTTCGATAGTTATTTTCATCAATTCCCATGGCTCTCATGTATTCGTGAAAGACAGTATAAAAAGCGACTCCCCAAGAAGATTCAAGTTCACTCATAAAGTCACTTTTGTTAAATCGAATTAATCCCAATGGATACTCATTTTTCATGGTTTCAACGAGTTCGAAAATTGTTTCTTCAGAATAGTTTTTCGCCTTCCATTCCATGGTAATGTGTTCGGGCGTTAAGTATTCAGCAGTTACTTTGTTTCCATGATTGTCAATAACTGAATCTGAAACAGAAATAACCTTAGTATCTGCAATGGCTTTAAGAAATCGTTCCATTGGGACGATATCTCTAACCTGCTGTTTGTTAGTGTATTTTTCCATCATGAGTGCTCGGTGTAATTCGTGTGCAACAGTCACAAATAGAGCGGCGTAACCATCACCACCATTTCCTTCTTGGCCTAAAAGAAGGCTGCTGCTATGGCTTGGAATTGAATGGGCAAGTACTAACAATGTTGTAAGAAAGTATTTCATAAAATTAGAATTCCTCAATTTTGGTTAGCGGAAAAAATCCAAGGACCATTTGATAAACATCAGTGTGAGGTCCTGTTTCTTCTAAATATTGATCGACGTGTGTGCGAAACTCTAAAAACATTTGTTTTATAATGGGTAGTTCCTCCGGACTACACTGTACGGTAAGGCTGGCATTCTCTCTCAGTTTGAATTCAGTCTCATCAAGAGAGTTGATTGATTTTTTAAGAAGCGACTTTTGCAGTCTTTTCTTTGTTGAGCTGGAGGAGGTCATATTTGTCCAAGAATTATTTGGGCTTAAGACTTTCCAAGGTGAGCATGAGGTGTCGAGGTACCCTAGGGCAACGAGTCGTTTAAGGATGTCTTTAATTTCGCTCACTGGAGTATTAAGTTTGTAAGCGATCCAATTGGGATCAGGTTTGAAATAGATCGTTTTTGTTAATTCGAGAATGGCGAAATGACGCCAATTTGAAATCAAGTATTCGTGTTCAACCTTAAAGTAATTAGTTTTCACTGGGAGCTTACTTTTGTTTAGAAATTGACGAATCATCTTTGGAGATAGATCAAGCGCTTGTCCTGCTGATAGGATGAAATTCTGAGATGGAGGCCTAACTCCACGAATAACCTTAGAAAGATGAGATTGATCAACATTCAAGCTGTTGGCAAAGGCGCGTTGTGAATAAGCAGGATTTTTCTGTTTACGTAGATAAAACTGTGATTTTAGTTCGTGAATAAATGGATCCATAAAAAGACAATTAGGCCACAATCAGAAAAAGATCAAAGTAATTATCCTCAGAGTGTGGACATTACAACTTCGTTTGAAAATTATTCAAAATGCCACATAAAAACCACAATTAAGCCCTGTGTATCTCGAATTGGAATGCAACCTTTTATTATATCATAGAGTGGACTTCGTCCGCAGCCTACAGATTTCAGTCTTCAGTTCTCAGCTTTGTTGGCAG
>CAYMLA010000504.1:0-1233 GCA_964390785.1 uncultured Bdellovibrionales bacterium
TTCAATCCTTTTGGTTGATTTGTGTACACCTGATTCATGCTGATACCCGGAATATTCCAAATATGCAGGTTGATTCCCCAAATTTTTACTCACTATTTTTATGCTACTTCGGGAAGTTTTTCCGGATGCCGTAAAAAAATACACATTACTGCCTCCGGGAACAAACGTAAACTGATGCATCCCTTTTGCAAGAAAATGCGTTTCAGTAATTACTTCCTTTTTCATAAGGTCGGTCACCGCTATGCTAATCGTTTGCTGTTGCGGAACAAATACACTAACTGATGTCTCTTTTTCAACAGGGTTTGGCCGGTTTTGATTTACAATCAAATCACTGCTGTACGCTTTAAATTCAGGCAGGCCTACATAAACCAAATTAAGCATGGTATCAGGCCAGTATAAAATGGTATCACAGCTTTGAGTTTGATTAACAATTGTTATGCTGTCGAGCTGAGCGTAGGTTAAATTATTTCTCCCGGAAAATGTAAAAGAAAAACTCTGCTGAGCCTGACCTGAGATTGTCAAAACAAAGGCAAAAAGAAACAATAGTTTTTTTTTCATGTGATTCGAATTAGGTAAATAAATCGCTTTCATTCGTTAATTTTAAGTAATCCTAAAAAAGTAAGTTCAAATAGCCAAAAAATTTTGAGCTAAAAATTTTGTCGTTTAAAAATCCATCTCACTTAAAACGTTGCGAAAGTAGCAATTATCCTTTTTTAGAAAACCGAAATTGATTCTGGGAGTGAGTAAAGGCACACAACTCCAATAAAGTCAAAGGATGAGAAATATCACCTTTTGTAAATAAACCCCTCGACTACCCGACGCTAAAAACCAACAAGTTAACCACCTATTAAAACAACAATTGTAGATATGAAAAGACAAGTTTTTGGAAAACCCAAAAAAATTAAGGAGTTTTAACGACGGAAACCAAAAAAGCCAGCGAAGTCAGCAGGTGAATCATAGCACGTGCTATGATTCACCTGCTGACTAAAAAAAACGAGATTTTTAAATTCAGATACCTTTTTAAATTATTCACAACAAAAATTAAAGTCATTATGAAGAAAATTACAATTTTTTCAATCGCAGCCATTTTTTTGGCTTTTAATGCAAATGCCAAAGAAATATGATTACTGAAAGGAAATTTTATTGGATAAGTTCTGCAATACCGGAAGTGACAGTATTCAGGAATTCGCCTTCCAACGCGCTCACTTAGCGGATGAAAAGCGACTCATTAAT
>CAYMLA010000504.1:1243-2182 GCA_964390785.1 uncultured Bdellovibrionales bacterium
ATTTGAGGAAACAGATTTGAAAAAGTCTTTGTTAACAACGCTTACCTTTCTGATGATAAGCGACTCATTAATCAGAAAAATTTTATGAAGACGAATAAAACTTTTAAGGGGCAACTCCCATTGAGCAAAGTCTTTCTTGCTTATTTGCAGCGACAAACCATCATGTTTCACTTTGGAGGTAATTTGCACCAAAAGGTAATCGCCGGTTTGATTTACTTTGGAATTGGAAATGACAAGGGCAGGCCGTTTTTTGGAATGGCCGGCATCCGAAAAGGGGAAATGAACGCTAACAATATCTCCTTGATTAAACATAAGGCAGGTTTTTACAAGAGTTCATCCCAACGCTTATCTTCTTCACTGTCCCATTCTTCCGACAAGCTTTCCTGCGAAAGCAAAGAAACGGGGTCAATCGTCGGATTCTTTTCGGTAATCGTGAAATCCTTTTCCGGTTTAATTTGGGCTAAGAGAGCGTTCACCTTTTCAAAATCGGCCTGGCTGCTGAATTTAATTTCTATGGTTTTCATATCAATAAGCAATGATTTTAGCAAAAATACTAATTTTCAATAAAAGTCATACTGTGAATAACACCGGGCAGTGGTACAACTGGTCGAAGGAAAGTTTCAGGTTTAGGTAAGATTCACGGTGTGACTACAAAACGTAAAACATTTTAATTCAACTCAATACTCATTTAAAAATTAAATTATTATGAAGAAAATTACAATTTTATCGATCGCAGCCATTTTACTGGCTTTAAATGTAAACGCCAAAGTATGGCGCGTAAGCAACAGGGTTATTAACGGATTAACCGTAAATGCCGATTTTACAACATTGCAGGCAGCCATTGATGGTGCCAGCCCCGGCGATACCCTTTATATGATGGGAAGCCCCAACAGCTATGGCAGTGGTAGCTTTAGCAAGCAATTGGTAGTTATTGGCCCC
>CAYMLA010000505.1:0-2170 GCA_964390785.1 uncultured Bdellovibrionales bacterium
TATTAATCACATAATTTGATTTATATATAAGAGATATATATTCCCAGATAATTTCTTGAGTTACTAAGTTACGTGACCTTTATGAGATTTTCTTTTTTTCTTCGCCGACATAATACTTCACACCTATTTCCAAATGTCATATAGGAACTACATTTAAATAGAAACTCAAAAAGGGAAAAAATGCTTAGAAATACTGATCCAAATCTAAGAGATCATACAATTTTTGCGCATCTGGAGATAATTGATCCAGATTGGATATCGGATCCCGTTTGCCTGGGATAGAAATTTGCGTAATCGTCATTTCTTGAAGTAATTCCATCACCCGATGAATACTCAGTGGAAAATCGAGATTTCTTACTTGATTGACTAATAAACTGAGTAATAGGAGCCCCAAATAACATACAAAGACATGACCCCGAATACTGGAATCCACAAAATGATACATGGGACGAATTTGAAGAAAATGGTTATTTTTCAACCATTTGAAGGCACGCTCCACTAAATATTGTTGACGATAATACCAAACGATGTTCTTGGCAGAAACGGTGGTGAGATTACTCATCAAGAACGATTTTCCCATGGTATGCTTAGTGTCTTCTAATTGGGCGGGATCGATCCACAGCTTTAAATGATACTCCCCCGCTTCTTTCTTGCCAAACTGTTCAGGACCCGAGACTTCATATTTAAGGACATTCTGATACTTTTTCGCTCCGATCATCGATTTAATTTTCTTGATTACGTTAGTTTTGATTCGCCATTTTCCCGCTTGGCCTGATTTTGCTGGATTGGCTTGAAAAGTTAAGCGAGACTCAAAATATTTTTCAATTTTTGCTTTCCGTTGGGAGATTTTGTCTTCGAAATTGTGAAATTGCCACTTCGCTTTTCGGGGGTCAAAGACAGCAATAAATTTTCGTGAAGTTCCATATTTTGTGGTCTTGATTTCATGAACTCCGACTTTTTTGCCATTGGGAAGATCGTGAAGCTTGAAGTCGGAAGGTGGGATGGCGAGATGCTCTTTATGAGAAGAAGGGCGATCACTACAGATATACGAATAATTTTGTGTTTTAATTTGGTGGAAAGCGGCTTCGGAGAGGTTTCCTTTATCAAAGATCAAGGTAATTTGGGCTGCATCAAGATGAAGTGCATTTAATCGCTTTTTTAGGGCAGGTAAGGCGTGTTTTTTAAAATGAGTGGCATCTTGTATATTTCCAGGATAAAGGAGATGGAATAACGGAACACCCCCATCTAAAGCACAAAAAAGCGATAAATTGACTAAATTTAATGTTTTTCGCCCTTCCTTGGAATGTCCATGGCGCGGGAGGGTTTGATTGGTTTTTTTTGGATTGATATATGTATAAAAGTTCGTGGGATCAAAGGAAATCTGGGTGGTGTCGATCCCAAACTCACGGATAATCTTTTTTAAGAGCAAATTTTCAATTTTTTCAATTTTTTCATCGGTAAAATAACGAAAATGATTCCAATAACTACTTGAATCAAGATTTCCTGAAAAATGTTGAAATAAGGTTGGTAATGTGGTTTTCTCATACCATGCTTGCAGATTTGATTTACTGGTGGGATGCACGCATCGATTCAACATCGCAATCAACATGTGTTCGCCCACACTCAATCCTTGATCTCTTTTAGGACACACTTGATCAATAATAGAGACTAAGTCAATTTTCTGGGCTATTTGTAATAGTGCGGCGTTTAACCCAAAATCAATGGTTTCTGTAGTAATATCTTTGGAGGCAATACTAGAAAGAGTGTTTAGTTGATCTTCGGGGCCCAGGTAAACTTGCCATGCCGTTTTGACTTTTCCGTTCACCCGATGATTATGGCGGAGATAATAATAGGTTTTCCCTTTGAGTTGTTTTTTAACGAGAAAAGGCATTAATAAATAATAGGCACCACATATATTAAAATCTATCGATTTAAAATGGTATACCGATTTATATAATAATTTATCAGATTTTCAAATGTTAAATAGTTAGGCACTACGCTGTCTATTATAAGAAAGGCTTCTCTTTTTTAATCTCTTTTACAAAAAGATGCCTTGGAGGATTTTAAAAAGAAAACAAATTGAAGTTGAAGAAAGAAAAATTAAGTCGGGAATTCAAAACCCAAAAGTCGGAGAAAATTTTATAATTTTTTACTAACTTAGAAACTCAAG
>CAYMLA010000506.1:0-2165 GCA_964390785.1 uncultured Bdellovibrionales bacterium
GAAGCAAAATTTAGAATTTAATAAAAATTTATTTGATTGTCTTGTCGGTGGTACGCCAATTTTAAATGTGCCTCATATTGATATTCATGATCGTAATGAAGCAAGAGATTTTATTCGTGCTTATGGTTATGATGTTTCTGATCAAGATGATGTTAATAAATTATGGTATTTTCATCGTCGAGCAGTGACTTTAATTCGAGAAAAGCTTTTGTTTGAAGATGAAGAAATTCCCTCACGTGTTGCAGATCCAAGCCAATTGGGGCAATTGGAGGATCTTCTTGTTTTAGCTAGTCAAAGAGCATCAGAGTTTAAAGATCTTCAGCGTTGGGCATGTGCTATTCTTCGAGTTATGCATGTCTTTGTTCATTTAGAAAATGATTTGTTTTCTGTATTTTTTCAAGATATTCAGCAACAAATTTTACGACCAATTCAACGCAATATTTGGGTTGATCCGGCAACAGGTCTTGTTCATTTAGGGTTTGCTGATGAGGGTGAAGTGATTGATTTGCATCGTTTTGATATCAAGCCTTTTAAGACAACGTCGAGTTCAGTTATTAAGTTGTTGGCTCGTTCAGATTTGGTTGCTTTTGCTCTATTGGATAAACTTGGTTTTCGTTTTGTTACAAAATCATTATTTGATGCTTTAAAAGTGCTGCGTTTTTTAGGTAAAAATAATCTCATTAGTTATCCTCATGTGATTTCAGATCAGACCAATAATACGTTGTATCCAGTCAACTTACTTTTAGAAGTTATGGAAGAGTTAAAAATAGATGAAGTTAAGTTAAAGCCTTCAGATGAAGAAATTGATGAAATTCTTAGGCTGAGGCTTCTTGAGAAGGCGGGGGATGTCGAGTATTTTAATCGGCAAAATTTTTTTTCAGGTTTAAGTTATAGAATGATGAAGTTTATTTGTCGAAAATTAGTTCATGTTTCTGTTAATGGGGATAATGGGATTCGAAAATTAAGCTTTTTTTATCCCTTTGAAATTCAAATTATGGATTATGATACTTATGTTAATAATTTAACAGGCCCTGGAGCTCATATCGAATACAAAGAGCGTCAAAGAAAAGCAGCTCGCCTGCGTGTTATGTTGGGACAAGAGACAAATGCCAATGAGTTGAGAGGAATTTCTCGTTTATCAGGAACGGGGCTTTTTTAGTGAAATTGTTTTTGTTTTTTCGTAGTTTATGTTTTAGTCCTTTGTTTTTGATTTGGACCGTTTTTTTAACATTTGTTTTTTTGCTATCTAATTTTTTCTTTTCTAAGACTTCTTTTGCTGATTGGATTTTACGTTGGTTTTGGTATCGACCGTTTCAATTTTTATTTTCTCAAAAGGTGATTGTTTTAGGAAAAGAAAATTTTAATTTAGTTTCTGGTGGATTAGTTTTATTTAATCATACAAGTTACTTGGATATACCTGTGCTTGCATCTTATTTTCCTGTTGGAGTTCGATTTGGAGCTAAAGCTGAGTTGTTTCGAATTCCTGTTTTTGGTAAAGCGATGAGGTTGGCTGGGAATTTAGAGATCCATCGAAAAAATGCAAAAAAAACATTAATGGTTTATGAGCAGGCAAGAGAGAGATTAAAAAAAGGTTGCTTTTTTGCTTTGTCTCCAGAGGGGGGGCGAAAAGAAAAAGAGGATGTTTTTCCTTTTAAATTTGGCCCTTTTGTTTTTGCCTCACAAGCTCAAGCTTTTATTTATCCGGTTGTCTTGTGCGGAGTGAGAAATTTTTTACCTAAAGGAGAATGGAAAATGGGCTATCAATCCTTTTGTTCGACCATTTATGTGAGCATTCTTTCTCCAATTGATTCCTCAAAATTTGATCCTAACAATTTAACTGAGTTAAAAGAAAAAGTAAAAGAAGTCATGCATCAGGAATTGATTCGTCTTCAGGCCTTACAAGGCGATCCAGCTGAGACCAGCGTCGGTTGTTAAGAGGGTGTATGGCTTTCCATTTGAGTCGAGTGTGACCATAATATGATTTCCTGTTGGATCACGAAGTGAAATTTTATTGATATGTAAGTTATTAATGATGTTTGGTCCACTCACATTGATTTGATTTATGATTTTATCCCATCGTATGAATTGTTGAAAACTTTTCCCATTGTTATGGCTTACATAAGGGCCAATAAAAATAGTTCCAATTTCAGATATGGCTATGGGGT
>CAYMLA010000507.1:0-408 GCA_964390785.1 uncultured Bdellovibrionales bacterium
CCTGTACTTCTCCAGCTTCTTCAGTAACGTCTTCTATGACTTCCTCTACTTTTTCAGTAAGTTCTTCGTCAATGCTTTGCTCCTCTTTCTCTAGTTTTTCGTTATATGCCTTTATGATGTCGTTAAATTCTTCGTGGTCAACATCCTCCATTTCGATGGTGATAACTCCTTTCAGTGCGTTAGTAATCTTCTCATTGATGATTCTTTCGGCTGTCTTATTAACGTACTCTTTGTCTTTCAAGATACGCTCCATCATAGGTGCCATGAGTGATTCATCAAATGAACCTACGTAGCCTGCAATCTCACTTTTTGCAATTTCAACTATTTCAGACTCTTCTACACTCAATCCTTCTTTTTTCACAATTTTGGATTGGATTAAAGACCACCTTAAACCTTTCAAGAAAGAAT
>CAYMLA010000507.1:418-2162 GCA_964390785.1 uncultured Bdellovibrionales bacterium
TCCATCAATGTTTTCTTCCGTAACGTTTTTATCCGCATAGATGAGCCATTCTCTCAAAAACTCTTTTGGTAATTCAAAATCATTTATTTCTAACAGGTGACGCTGTAATTTTGTGAACAACAACTTGTCGGCCTGACCTTTATAGTATTTCAGAACATCTTCAGAAATGTATGCCTTCACCTCATCTTCTGTTTTTACGTCCTTTTCATTTGGTAATATTTTTTGAATGTCCTCTTCTTTTAGTTCATCCACAGGCACTATTCTTCTAATTTCATTGATGGTTGCGCGGAAATTTTCTCCAAAAGTAACTTCATCATCCTCTATTTGAAGGATAGATTTTCTAACAGCTTGTTCATCTGTCATTTTAGTATCCAACTTGTAGATGTTTACATCGAAAGATTCCCCTTTTTTCAAAGCTTTGACGCTTTCCTTTATTTCTTCGCCAAGTAAATCTACAGCTACAGAAGTTACAGATTCTACACCGTCTTCTTTTACAGTGTCGCCATCTAGCTCTTTCAATTCTAAAGAAAGTACATCATTTTCTTCGATGCCATCCTCAGGAAATTCCACTTCACCGGCGCGCTTTCTGAGATTTTGGATTTCTTTCTCAATAAGCTCTTCAGATGCTCTTACATTGTAATCATCAAGAATGGTTTCGCTAGAATAACCTTTCAACTCGAACTGAGGCGCAAGACCTAATTTGAACTTGAAAGTATAGCTATCTGCTTTACCTACTCTAAAGTCGTAGTTAGAATCTGCATCAGCGGTAGGTAGCGGTTGTCCTATAATCTCACTGTCTTCTTCCTCTAGCTTCTTGATGAACTCGTCAAGTTGTCTTGACACCTGTTCGTTTACAACATCGAATACCACGGATTTACCATACATTTTCTTTACAATAGATAGAGGGGGATTACCATTACGGAAACCCTTCATATTGGTTTTCTTACTAAGTTCTTTAAGTTTATTGTTTACCTCTTTTGAGAAATCTTTCTTCTCAACTGTAATGGTCAATAAAGCATTTAAGCTATCTATATCTTGTCTCTCTACAACTGGCATACAAATAATAATTATAAACCTCTCCTTCCTTTCATTGCTAAAAGCAGGATAAGTAAATTTAATAATAGCGATTGATTGAAATAATAATTGTAATCGCTTTTTCTATCTTTTACGTCAAGTGGGAATTGAACAATTACCTGTGTTATCAAATTTTTCTTTGAAAGAAACTTAGAAGGTTGAAAAGGCGAGAAAAATGAAGGAATGCGTCCTATTGTTTTTGAGCTATACAAAATTCCTTTAAGAAAGTGCGGGTGGAGGGACTCGAACCCCCACACCTTGCGGCACTAGATCCTAAATCTAGCGTGTCTACCAATTTCACCACACCCGCATATAATTTTTTACTTCAAACATCGAAAATCTAATAAGAGTTTCGTAGTATTGATATTCGCTTTTAAGTTCAAAAAAAGAGAGCTTTTCCCCCTTCTTTTTTCTTGCGGGTGCAAATATAGATTGCTTTTTTGAATAAAAAAAAATATTGGTGTTTTTATCAAAAAAAAGTTTATTTTTATAAAATAAGCTATCCCAAAAGATGGAGTCAAAAATCTGAATTTATTTGTTCAACATTCCTCTGGGAGATAGGTGAAGTTTTTTCTTTTACTTGGAATACGGAACGAATCAGCGTACCAAAAATGGTAAGCGGATTAGAGATAAAAAATAAGAACATGGAAGTAGTGGCAACCGAATATAC
>CAYMLA010000508.1:0-2152 GCA_964390785.1 uncultured Bdellovibrionales bacterium
GTAAAATTGTGGAAACTGAAGCTTATTTAGGCTTGGATGACCCAGCCTGCCATTCAGCTCGCGGAAAAACCAAGCGAAATGCTTCAATGTTTCTGGCGGGAGGACACGTTTATGTATACTTGATTTATGGCATGTATTATTGTTTTAACATTGTCACTCGCAATGAAAGTGAACCCGAAGCGGTACTAATCAGAGCCGTTGAGCCACTTGAAGGCATTGAACTAATGAAACTTAATCGCAAGCAGAACAAGCTTCAAAGTCTCACCAATGGACCGGGAAAGCTTTGCCAAGCTTGGAACATAGATAAACGCCTTGATGGGATAAGCCTGATTGGATCAACTATTTTTATCTTAAATCAAAAAAAAATCCCTGATCAAAAAATTAATTTATCTCCAAGAATTGGTGTCAACTATGCTGGAGATGCGGCCCTTTGGCCTTTACGTTTTACGCTAGAGGGCAATCCATTCGTCTCAAAAGCGCCAAAAGCCATGAGTTTAAGGCAAGGACTTTCATAAATAAAATACTTCTTATTACCGGACTAAAAAACTATCATCTAAGTTAAAAACTACGATGGTAGCCAATTTTTAAATAGGCTTTTAAATTTCCTCTGCACCTGAATTGAATCGACCTTTTGTAGCTGTCCAATTTTTTTATCAATCAATTTATTTTCAATAGTTGTTATTTTGCTAAGCCTTAGTAGGCTAGGGTGCAAAAGATGACAGTCTTTCCAGTTTTTTAAAATCAAATCTCCCTCAATAAAAGGTTCTTCAATTCTGCTAGTAATCATTGCGATTGTAGCAAGATAAAGTTCTTTATGAAATTTGACTGTATTTAAAACTAAAGAGGGTCGCTTTTTTGTGGACGCCAAATCAGTGAACGGAAATTTTACTAAAACGATGTCCCCTGGTTTGGCGCTATAGGTCGTCATAATCTGTATCTCTTTCATCATTCCAATCACTGAAGACATCTTCAGAAAGATTATTTATCAATCGAGTTTCTATCAAGTTATGAAAATACGATTCAATAGCTTTAATTAGCACACCTTTAATTGATGAATTGGTATCTTGTGCCTCTATTTTCAATAATTTAATTAGTAGCGGGTTTTCCAAATCTGCAGTAATACGAGTTCCCATTTTTACTCCTTTACGCAAAAACATATTAACATATTTATGTTTTTATGTAAATAGCAAAATTCTACTTGACAGTATCGAATTGCTGACTTGATGCGCTGAATACTTTATTGTTTATTTAAATAGAGACTATATTTCTCCTATACCCATGGTGTATCGTACTATATATGGATGACTTGCGAGCAAAATCAATTCGAGATGATAAAAAAAGGATTGAAATGAAAACTAAAATGAATCCCGCTTCTGCCTCAGACTTCGTTGAGATCAACCCAAAGTTTATCGGGATTTGGATGGTGACGGAAGACTGTGAAAAGCATGAGCTTTGGCCTGTCACCTTAACGATTGAGCCTCAAAGTGATCAAGGTGGCCGAATCACAATTCGGCGAGGTGATCTGGATCCAAGCCCATTCAACTACCCCCTTGAAAGGTTCGGACCGGACCAATTGGGAGAGGTTTACAAAACTATAACGGAAGTCACTGTGTTAGGTGGAGGAAGAACTGTCGTGTTAGCCTCGATCTGGAACCGCATACCTCCTAGCCCTCCAAATCTCGCAACATTCTTGTCTACATACACACTGGACAATGAAAACCAGTTGACCTTTCAAAAATTCGGTTACACATCCTTTGATGATAATGGATCAATGATCATCAAACCCTATAAGGATTATTTTCCAAACAACTATCGTTGTATCTATCGTCGCCTAGATGGACTATGAATCTGTGTGAAAGATAACACGTCCTCCAATGCCCTATCCTACACAAAAACTCATCCATTAACAAATTCAATAAGTTAAATGGTCATCATATTCATCTTTTCGTGAGACTAAGATCTCGAGTGACTTGGAAAAGGTGGTTACGTGCATTGAGTGGAAAAGCCGTCTAAAAACGAGTTCGGAATGCGCAGAGCGTATCGGTTTCTTTAACAAATATTAAATAAAATCCACTTCCATCGCCGGAAACGCATAATCCCGTGAGTGCTAAAAAATCAGTTTCAGTCAAAAAACAAGCGGGAAAACAAGAAC
>CAYMLA010000509.1:0-2147 GCA_964390785.1 uncultured Bdellovibrionales bacterium
GAACAAATATGCTTTTGATTATCCAGATATAGGAAAAATTAAATATTCTATCCCCTAAATAATAGTTATATGAAAAATATTTATCTTACAAAGAAAAAAATCAAAGGTCGAAACTACCTTTACCTCGAAGGAAGAGCTTGGATCGATGGTAAATCACGCCGAACATGGCAAAAATATCTTGGATCAGAAGAAAAATTCAATGATGTCAATCTTACGGGTATATTTTCCAAAAATGGATCTCGTGTAGAAACTGAGACCCTCGAATTTGGAATTTCTGCTGCACTGTTGAAAATAGCTCGAAATATTGGATTATCTGACATTATTTCAGAAGTTATAGGAAAACGAAATCAAGGTTTATCTCCTGGGGATTATTTTACAATTGCAGCTATAAATCGATGCATAGAGCCTTGTTCAAAATCTAAACTTAAAACATGGTTTCAAAGTGATTGGTTAAGTACACAATATGACATTAAACCTGATGTTTTAAACGCGCAGACCTTTTGGAATCATTTTGGATATCTTTCTGATGATATATTGGAAAAAATCCAATTAAAAATTGTGAAAAAAGTAATTCAGAAGTATAATCTCAACATTGAAGGACTTCTCTATGATCCATCTAACTTTTTTACATTTTCGCTAGGTGGCCGAGGTTGGAAAGAAGGAAAAGGCTCAGATATGCTTCAATTTGGCAATAGTAAAGAAAATCGGAATGATAAAAGACAGGTTTCTTTCTGGGTGATCTGTGATCGAGATACAGGAATTCCATTATTTCATTATAGCTACCCTGGAAACTGTCAAGATGCAGGGATCTTTAAGGAAATGCCAAAACGAAATAAAAATGGTAATTATAGTAGAAATGAACCTGATACAGATAGTGTTCCTGAGAGAGTTCATCGCTATCTTGATGAATTGAAGATTGATTTTAATAATGTCACTATGGTGTTTGATAATGGCAATCTCTCAGAAGAAGGAATGCAAGAAATGGATAAAAGAGCCTTAAAATTTATTGCATCACGCCGTCCCTCAACTCATAAAGATTTGCTTACTATTCCTCGCTCAAAATTCTCTAATCTTGTCTTATCAATGACTAGTAAACCTGTAGCATTTTATAAAACAACAAAGAACATTTATAATCAAAAACGCATCGTTTATACGACGATCGATCTTGCTAAGCAGAAAAAGAAAATTCTGGAATTTCGAGCTAAACTTGATAACAAAAAGGCTGAAATCGAAAATTTCTTTCAAGATCGGCTTGATCCCGTAAAATTTTTGGGTCTTCAAGGCCAAGGTCAAAAATGGTTAAAGCGTGTTGAAGTTGAGAACAAAGTTAAAAAAATGATTGGACGAGCGCCTTTTAAGAAGATTCTACTTCCCCAAATAGTTGGTCCCAAAGAGGTAATACCAGACAAAACAGAGCCCATTAAATTGAATTTAGAGATTGATGTAGAAACTCAGAAACAATATGAAGAAACACTCGGTCGTTCGATAATCTTTACAAATCAAAATAATTGGACACCAGAAGAGGTAATTTGGGGCTATCGTCAGCAATATATCGTAGAACATGCGTTTCGCAACATGAAAAACACATCAACTATAGCAATTCGTCCAATGTATCATCATTCTAACACCACTATTCCAGGACATGTTTTTATTTGTGTAACTTCGTATCTTTTACTCTCACTTTTACGCTTAACACTCGCACGTAAAGGTTGTCCTGCCTCTTTTGAAGAAATCACAGATAGTCTACGAAAAATTCATGTAACGAAAATTTTTATAGGCTCTACTGATGATCTAGTCTATAAAATCGATCGTACTTCTGGATTGGCATCAAAAATCGTAAAAATCCTAAAATTAAAGAATTTAAATTTCATTTAATTTAATTCTAAGAGATTTTCTTTTTCCTTTTCCCTAACTTTTTTCATTTATCTTCTTTTAAACGACCTTTCGATGAATATAATTGAGGAAAAGTTCAAAAAGGAATTTTATCTTGTAAGGTCAAGTGATGAATGATAAATAAATTTGAGATTTTTTGTAAAATATGTAGGTAGATCCTTATGTCGAAAGTTAAGATGGTTACTTTAGAATTTTTACTCGAGAAATTAGAAAATAATGAGCCAATCCAACTCGTTGATGCCCTTTCCCACCAA
>CAYMLA010000510.1:0-2129 GCA_964390785.1 uncultured Bdellovibrionales bacterium
ATTTGAGCGAAGCCAACGAAAAAGTTGGCTGTTTTGCAACAGCCACTAAATAGTGAGTGATGTAAAATCACCATCTAGCCACAACCCCAAAAGAGTGATTGTTTCTAAATCAGGAAAATGGCTATTGAAAATGATTAGCCACATAAAAAGTTTAAAAGTTTTATTTTCACTGCTGAGATTTTAGCCCAATTATTTCTCTCAAATCAATGTGGTCTTTAAATTGCATATTCTAATACAAGAATGAAAAGACAAAAGGAAAAATTTAAAATTCAGTTAGAGTCTGAAGTCCAAGTGAGTGGAGTGATTGAAATTGCAGCCTACGATCTCGATGGATCTATTTTGGCTGTAAAAGTTGTTTCAAATTTTGAATCTTATCTTATAGAAGATAATAATTTGGGAAACCGATTGCTCAAACAAGTTGGATCGTTTGTTCAACTGATTGGTCATACATTTATTGAAGATCGCACTAAAATGTTGCGTGTTGCTCAAATTATTGATTCAACTCAATCAAAATTTAGCGGATAGGACAAGAAAAATAACGACTGTTGCGAAATAAGGAAAGTTATTGTTGAAATTAATTTTTATAAATAGTGCTTGTTGCGAAATAGATTTAATGGAGATGTGCCATTAGTTTTACTTATATCGAGGCGTGACGACGAACGGCTAGCAAGAGGCGCTAACCGGAGGAGGAATAACGAAGAGATAAGTAAAACTAATGGTGCAGATCCGTTGAAGCTATTTCGCAACAGGCACTAAACACTGGCTGCTGGAAAACAGTCAATAATTAAACAGGAGGAAGAATGAAGCATTTTAAAAAAGTATTGATTTTATTGGCGATCGTTAGCTTTGGTTTGAATGGTTTTGCACAAGATGAATCTGTTGAAGGAGACTCATCAGAGACAATGTATCAAGGACTAAGTGATGATGGGATGGGAGATCAAGAAGTCGCTCCTGAGCCTGTTCAGGCTAAAAAAAAGGTAAAAAAATCAAAAGTAACAAAGAAGAAAGTTAAAACGGATAAAAAGAAAAAACCGACTAAAAGAGTTAAAGATACAAAAAAGAAAAAAACAAATATTGAATAAATTTGATTAAAAAATAAATTCATCTACTGGCCGTTTTGTAGCAGCCCTAGATGGTGACTAGCATGAAATAAAAATAGTAGTTATTTAGTGGTTGCTGAAAAACAGCCACTGTTTAGAATTAGCTTCAATATAATAAGGAGAATACAATGAAAGTTTTAAGTTTTCTTTTAGCATTTTTACTGTTTTTTTCAGGGACGTTTGTACTTGCATCTGATGAAGCAATTACTGAAGAAGGAGATGAAACTGTATACACATCCCCCTCAACTGATGATTCTTCAGAAGAACCAGAGAGTGAGTCAGAAGGTTATTAGTTCTTATTTTGAAAAACCAGTGGTGGCCGCAGTGCGCCACTACTGGTTGACGATTTAAATGAAACAAATAGGTCTTGTTTTATTTAAATAACTTTCCGATAAAAAATTAAGATGGAATTTGGACCTTTTTCTGATAATGAAATTTTAATGGTCAAACAAAAACTTGACCATATCAAAGTGCCTTATGAAGTATTTTTTGATTTAAAGTATCAGGATTTACAAAATGGTCAAAATAAAACAGCCTCCTTTTTGATTATTCCAGATGAAAATCTTTCAAGAGTCCCTAAAGAAGTCATTCAATCCAGCTTAGAAATAATGAACCGTTCAGTCGATCCCTCAATGAATTTGTATTATTGTTTTCATTGTGGATTTTCGAGCCAAAAACGAGATCTTTGTCCGATACACCAAAAGCCCCTCTTAACAAGAGATGAAATTCAAAGAAAGTTAAAACATCGATTTGTGTTTGTTCGACTGTTACTATTGGCCTTTGCTATTTTATTTTTTATACTGTTTTTAATTCTTTAGTGGCTCATCATTTGTTTCACTTAAAGTTACTTCAGTTTGAAAAGGACAATTTGGGTCATTTAAAGTTGAATCAATTGAAGTCGATATTCCCTCTTCGATCACTCGTCCACCGCAAATGATATCCTTTTGAATGAGTTTAAAACGCTGAATATTTTTCTCATGACCAGTCAATTTTAATTCACAAACAGGCCAATTCAAACTTTTTTGATTC
>CAYMLA010000511.1:0-944 GCA_964390785.1 uncultured Bdellovibrionales bacterium
GGTGTATGCGACGTGCCCTCTCCGCCTGATCGGGGCGAAGTGGTCTTTCTGGCCACAGAAACTTTTGTACAGGCCATTCTTATTATGGTCGAAGTCTTTATGAATTAAAGCAATTTAATGAAGCGGCCGAAGCTCTTGATACGGCTATTAAACACTGTAAAAGTTCTGGAAATGACGAACCTCATTTTTACAGTGCCCTTTCTTACAAAAACGCTGGAAATTCAAGCAAGGCCATTTCAAGGCTTGAAGAGGTTATTCATCTTTATCAAAATGGAAATTATAAAAAAGAAGCTCAAAAATTGTTAACACAATTAAATCTAAATGGACAAAGAAAATGAAAGAAACAGGTCAACTTTTAAAAGAACAAAGAAAAAAATTGGGAATAAGTCTTAGTGAAGCCTCATTGGCTTTAAAAATAAATACAAAAGTTTTGCAGGCCATGGAAGATGGAAATCTCTCTTGCCTTCCGCAAAAGTCTTTTCTTAGAGGTTTTGTTCATTCTTATGCAAAATTTTTAAAGTTAAATATTAACTCTGTTTTAGAAACGTTTTACGAAGAAATGGGGCCTATCGGACCAGAACAATCCATTGACATCAATTCTGAAATTGAATCCCATAAAGAAAAAAACACTTTATCTAAAAATGAAGAACCTTGGTCTGTAACCATTAAAATAGTTGCAATTCTTGGTCTCATTGTTTTGGCGATTACAATCGTTTTAGTAAAAATAACCATAGACAAGTATGAAAAAGAATCACAAATCAGTAAACCAAAAACCGATATGGACTTATATACAACAATCATTGAGGAAGATTCTTCAATTGAAAACAATCAAGCTCTCTCTGAAACATCTCCTGTAGAATCAGTAAGTCCTTCTCCCGTTGTGACTTCACCTCCTGTGGAACCAAAGTCTTCTCCAGTTGTGACCTCACCTCCTGTTGAGCGAC
>CAYMLA010000511.1:1044-2128 GCA_964390785.1 uncultured Bdellovibrionales bacterium
CAAAGCCTTCTCCAGTTGTGACCTCACCTCCTGTTGAGCGACCAAAGCCTTCTCCAGTTGTGACCTCACCTCCTGTTGAGCGACCAAAGCCTTCTCCGGTTGTAACCTCACCTCCTGTTGAGCGACCAAAGCCTTCTCCGGTTGTGACCTCGCCTCCTGTTGAGCGACCAAAACCTTCTCCGGTTGCGACCACAGTTATTACTCAACCAAAACAAACTTTAAAAATTGAAGCTCTTGATAAAATTACAATCGAATATCAAATAGATAATAAGCCCATTCAATCGGTTATCTTAGACGCTGAAAAATCTTTGACTTTAGAATCAAAAAATAAAATTCTCATTAAGAGTCCAAACGCAGGAGCTTTATACCTTGAACATAATGGTAAAAAGATTGGTGTTCCCGGTAACCTTGGCGAACCACTAGAAAAGAGCTTTCCATAGTGATCAAACTTTTTTATTTTTGGTTTTTTGTCTTAATTATTAAGCTTATTGCTTCAGCCCTTATTCCTTTAGCTTCAGATGAAACTTACTATTGGGTATGGTCTAAACATCTCCAACTTTCTTATTTTGACCATCCGGCGATGATTGCTTGGCTCATAAGACTTGGACACCCTTTTGAATGGATTGGTCATGCCGTGCGATGGCCTGCTGTCATTATTGGTCACTTAACATCGCTTGTTTGGATTTTAATCCTTAAGGATCACTTTTCTCAAAAACAACTCTATTGGTGGTTTGGTGTTTTTTGTTGTGCACCACTAGTTGGTTTTGGTTCTATTTTTTTAACCCCTGACATTCCGCTTTTGTTTTTTTGGTCTCTTTCTCTTTATTTTTGTCTTAAGCTTTTAAAACAACCCTCATTATCAAATTATGCTTTTCTTGGATTTAGTCTCGGA
Organism: uncultured Bdellovibrionales bacterium; assembly: GCA_964390785.1. GTDB lineage: Bacteria > Bdellovibrionota > Bdellovibrionia > Bdellovibrionales > CAYMLA01 > CAYMLA01. The sequence goes on from CAYMLA010000511.1 coordinate 1,937, forward strand.
TTAGGATTTTGTTCTAAATATCATATTGTTTTGTTTGTTCCCAGTCTCATTCTTTGGCTTACCTTTGAGCGCCTTTGGTCACATGTTAAGTTTAAATTTTTACCACTGACTTTTTTATGTGGATTAATTTCTTCCTTACCGGTTCTCATTTGGAATGCACAAAACAACTGGTCTTCATTTCACTTTCAACTT
>CAYMLA010000512.1:0-2128 GCA_964390785.1 uncultured Bdellovibrionales bacterium
GTTTTGTGGTAATCTATTGGATTTATTAAGAGATGAGTTTATGTGAAGCACAGGTCTAATCGTCCCAATTATACCAATTTTTTGGTGGCCCGGAAACCAGTTTGAATTTTCCAAGGGCGAGAAACTTAAGTTGAATTGCGGAATTTCTTATAACCCTGGAAAGAAATATCTAGAAAAGAGAAAAGATGGCTTTTACAATTTGACTGAAGAAGGTGTTAAGTTAATTAAGAATCGAAGATTAAGAGGGCTTGATAAATGCATATCTTTGACTGTAATTTTGTCGAATGGAGAGATCGTTCCTCCAGATTCCACTAATGAAGAAATTCTCGTCCAGTTTACATTTAATTTGCCTTTAGAAAAAACGAAAAGATTTAAATATAAAATTACTGAAATTGAATCTGCATCAGGTGAAAAAATTCTGGTAAATTTTGAGGGTGAAATGAAGCTCGAAGACAAAACCCGTTTTCGTTTTTTTTCTCCAATGTGATTTAAACGTGTACATCTCAAATTGTTATAAAATGTGCTTTTGAGCAAGTTTTTTAACATTTTTTGCGAAAAATGCAATTTTTAACTGCCAAGTAAATTATTAAATTTACTGATGGATGAGTTTTTGTGAAAGACAGGGAATTTACCCTCTTTTTTGAGAGGGCTTTGCCCTCTCAAACTCTCCCAAGGTTTTTTTAGGCATAAGAGTTCAAGAATATAAATATCGAACCGATAAAGAACGCATACAATAATCAAATTGATCAACTACTTTGGAGTTAACCATTAGTGAACTTCTTACTTACACAAATTTGTGAGTTCATAACCACGACAATAGAAACTAACTTATATGACTATAGAATAGAAATCCTGAAAAATTAGTTTAAACAAGTGGGTCAATTTTACTGAGCAATCTAGGGTTAATTTTACTGAGCGCCAAAGTTACTGGCGGTAATGAAATTTCTTTGTATTTAACTTTATTCGAACAGATGCGACAGAACCGTTGCAAAACAGCCAACGAAAAAAAGTTGACTGTTTTGCAACAGCCACTATTTATGAATTGTCTGGTTAACTAACACTAAAAGCGCTAACTCCCAAACATAATTTTGTCTTTTGAAACAATTACAAGGACGATACTGTTTTCAACATCTGAAATATGGATGTTTTTTTTAAAACGTACGGCCGTACCAAAATGATGTGCCGTCGATGCGAAACATTACCACAAAGTAATGGATCTAAAAACAAAAATAGCTGCCGAATTAGATTTTGTCTTTATTTTAAATTGTAACAAATATTCCAATCGTAACTATATCCATGACCTTTGAAAGTGAATTTTCCGATGATTCCTTTTTTACTGAAGTCCGTGTTGTTAATCAGAAACGGATCTATAAACAGGGTGTAAATTTCATTTCTGACCGAATTGTATTCCACGATGTCAGCAATAGAATAGCCTTTAATTTTACCGTTACCATTGTTAATTTTGGAAATCTGGAAATCAGCATTAATTTCCATTGTAGTTTCTTTGGTCACAGTATTTACATAAAAAAATTTTAAATTAACAATATCATCTTCAATAGTCAAAATCGTGTAACCGTCTTCAAAAGCATTTAGAAAATGATCCGGATATTTAGACGCAAAACATTTGTAAGAAGAAGCATAACTCTGAATTGAAAAAAAACTTAATAACATAACTAAAGATAAAATTTTCATAAAAATCTCCTTTTTGAGAATGTATATAATGGCTGTTTTGCCGCAGCCACTATATATCTCAAAAAAAAGCAGTTCACGTACAAGAAAATTTATAACTGTTCCCCTTGAAAATATTACAAAATATTAAAAAGTTTCTACTACAGTTTGACGTGAAGATTACACAAGGACTTTCACATTCTAAAAAAGAATTACTCTCAAAACCTGAATTACCCTGTGCATCTCGAATTGTTATAAAATGTGCTTTTGAGCAAGTTTTTTAACATTTTTTTCAAAAAATGCAATTTTTAATTGCCAGGTATATTATTGAGTTTATGGATGGATGAGTTTTTGTGAAAGATAGGCATATTGGTAAGTAAAAAAGATGCAAAACATAAATGTTTCTAATGATTTTAATTCTTTTTTGTTTCTTTTACAGAAATTTAACTGCATTGATGAC
>CAYMLA010000513.1:0-2124 GCA_964390785.1 uncultured Bdellovibrionales bacterium
TTTTGCTTTAACGATTGTACATTCGTGATATAATAGAGTTAGACACTTGCAGGCATGCTATTTCATGACTAATAAACTTGATTTTCTCAAAAAAATCAGCCTAGATGACTTAATTGAAATGGATGAAGAGTTGTCACATATCAGTGACGACCTTACACCCGAAGAGCGTGATAAATTTGATGTTATCCACTCTATTCTCGAAAAAGTAAATCAAGGAGGGGCCATACAAGAAGCGATTCGAGATACCATATTTGAAATAGTAAAATCAACATATAACGATCTTGATTGTGAAGATCTCAATACTCAAGATGTCATTTCTGCGGAAGACAAAATTGAATCTAAGCGAAAGGAACTATACGAGATACTGGAAAACCTTGATCAATATATTGATGGTAAAGATGTTCAAGAAACCACAGCGTTTTTCTCTTCCCTTCTCGATATCCAAAGTCAGCTTTTTGTTCAAAAAACAGAAGGTGTAATTACCGTGAAAACCCGCTTGTATCAATTCTTTGATATCTCGGATATGGATAATATACGCCCCGAATTGAAACAAGAAATCCCCATGATTTTTGCGCCAGAAGAAATCTCTGCGATGCGTAAGCGCTTGCCTGAATTGGCATCCAACGATGAAACTCAAAACTTTTTTACTATGGTTTTGGATCAAGCGTATGATGTGAATAATTATAATGAAGCCTCGGGGCATTTGTTACTGGAAATGACACGTTTTTTTCTGAAGAAATTAAAAGAAATTGGTTTAGACAAACATCCATCTGTCTTGGATTTTGATGAACGTCATCAACGAAGCAAGGCTTCATTTGCTAACGCCTTAGAAGATTTACGCGAAGTAGAAAATATTATACAAAAGCACCTGGAGAAACATCCCGTTCTACTTCGACTTCCAAGAATGCTACGTGATTTAATTCTGATTAAACTAGGATTGAATACGCAAGATAAACCGCAAACTATTCTGAAAGACATTCAATCGGTACTGACAGATTATTCCCGCGTGAGAAATGCCGTCATATTCGATTTTAATCGTTTGCCCTCCTATCAACAAGGGATACGAATTCGTCAAAGTGTCATACTCAATCTGCAAAAAGATGTATTGAAATTCTCCGGAGAGAACATGGAAAACGAACTAAAAGCCGTTCAAGAAGAATTGAACCAGTTGTTAGATTCGATCGAATCCCAATCGGAAACATTAAACCCAAACTCACCGGAATATCAGGAACTACTCAAAAGAAAACAACGCCTTCAACAAGACATTGAAATAAAACGAAAAAAATTGAATGTCATTAACAGTCAGCACCGTCTTGTTGATATTCAGCATTCCCTTATCAGCGAATCGATCAAACGTTATCAGAAAAATGAGGCCCTTCAAGAAAAAATTGAAGAGGACTTGAAAAAACAAGCAATAAAAAAGAAAATAGAACCTAAAACCATCAGTCCTCAAAAAACACGGGAACCTAACCGCATGGTGATGGCACGGCGAAAAAAATAGGAATAACGGAAATTGATACCTTATGACATTTGATTTTATTTATAATTACAAATTCATTTTTCTTGCATTTGGTATTATATTATTTTATATTGTAATTGAGTTAATCCGTAAACGGCTTCTTATGGAAAAGTATTCTGTTATTTGGATATTGTTTTCCTTATTGTTAATAAATTTTGTTTGGATTGAACCTTATTTGCTTCGAATTATGTCGATTCAATTTCTGTACGAAACATTTACTCTTTTCCTTTTAATTGGATTTGTTGCTTCGTTAATCATTCTTCTTCAAATGTGTATAACTGTTACTACACATTCCATGATTATAAAAAACCTAGTACAAGAGATCGCTCTGTTAAAGAGTATGATTAAAAAGAATAAAGATCACTAAAATAATCAATCCGTATGATATTTGTTTCCATTTGTCAATTCTAACTTTTCTTGTACTTACCTATTTCTAACATTCATTATTTTCAAACTATCTAAGCCCCCTTCAATTTCTCAAACTATACAAGTGAGAATATACAAGTACTTCTTCAAGTCATACTTATTCCTCTTAATAAGATCATCATACTAACTCACGTTACGCACTACATTATGATATGCCCGTTTTTCTAATCGTTCGCTGA
>CAYMLA010000514.1:0-2120 GCA_964390785.1 uncultured Bdellovibrionales bacterium
GTGAGATCAGGATGTTCTATTTTAAGGTTGTTAAAAAAATCGTGGTGTAGTTTATCGAATTTCTGATTGAACAGATCATCATTGTTAATTTGATTTTTAATGACTCTTGCAATATCGCTTAATTCCTGAATGGCTAAACTACCTCCGCTTTCATTGGCTTTTGCTATCATTTTTTTTATCAATAGCAACAGTTCATTTTTTTGTTCCAGGGCTAGGGCAATACTAACAAGTTCCTTTTCTTTAAACTTTAAGTCATTCTGTGCTTTTTCAATTTTTAGTTTATTGATTTCTTCCGTTTTTTTTACACTCTCAAGTTGCAACTTGTTTATCCTGATCTGTTCTGTGAGAAGTTTCTGTTTTCGATTATGATTTCTTTTAATCTGGATCAACAGTAAACTCAGAAAAATAATTCCCAGCAATAAGGTAATGAATAAATACACCCAGTTTTTTTTTTGTTTGTCTGCCAAAACAAGTCTGGTTTTCTGTAGTTCGATTTGGTGGTCTTTTTTTTGGTTTTCATATTTGAACTCCAATGTTAAGAGGTTATTCCTCATATTTTGCACATTCACCGAATCATTTAAGTTGATCACATCCCTATATTTTTTCGCGGCAGCCTCAAAATTGCCCGAAACGGTATCTATGGCCAGGAGCAGCTTGAGCGCCTGCATTTGAGTAAAATAGTCGTTTTGCTCTTTTGCCGTTTCTACTGCTGCATAAAGGTGAGATGAAGCAGAATCATATTGATTTACTTCAAAATGAACCATTCCAATCAATCCCCTGAGTGTGGGTAAAAATGAAATGTCATTCCTTTTTTTTGCAATATTCAAAGCCCGGTGCAAATACACAAGTGATGAGTCGTTTTGTGCCGCCCACTGAAAAGACAATGCAAAATGCTGGTATATAACTGAGAGATTGGCGCTATCGCCTGCCCGATGAAGATATGGAACAATGGTTTGGTATAATTGAATTGCTTCATCGTTACGGCCTGAATTCTGGTAAAGGAAAGCCAGATTGGCTTTGTTGTGCATGAGTCCTGATTCGTTGCCTGTTTCCTCATTTAACCGGATTGCTTTCAGCAGATAACCTTCGGCAACCTCATATTCTCCAATTGCAATTTTATGGCCTCCGATAATGTTGTAAACTTTTGCGATATTTTCTTTGTTACCAGATTTTTCGAAAATGGCTAAAGCATCGTAATAATGTTTCATAGCCAGATTTTCGTCACCAATTGTAAGATTCGCAGAGCCAAGCCGTTCCATACATTCGGCTTGCATATAGTTGAGATTTTCGCTTTCTGCAATTTGCAAAGCCCGGGTAAACAGTGTTATAGCCTCCTGAAAATCATTTTGATCAAGGTGATAATCACCAGAAAGCAACAACGAGTTAATAATTCCCTTTGTGTAACCTGCCTTTTCTGAAATATCAAGTGCCTTATGCAAGTAACTGATTACGCTGTCGCGATTTGTGGTATTACCGGATTCGACCTGCAGCAAGATATTCCCGACAATTGCAGAATCCGAATTCAGGTAATCCAAACTTTCAGGCAAAGCATGATTCATATCCTGCCTTTGCCCACAAGCAATTAAAAGTACTGTTGTAATCAATAAATAAGAAATCTTTTCCATCAATGTTTTAATCAATCCACAAAATTTTTCGTTGCAAACATGCAGCAAAATTAAGCGAATTAATTTTTAATGAAAGGATAACCGATCCCAAGCTGTTCTGAACGGTATTTATTATTTGTCAATCGATAAATAGTAAATTATTTGATGTTTTCTTATTTGCTTTGAGTTAATTAGTGTCGGACTATAAAGCTATTAATGTTGAAAATCGATAATCTGCGTTCTCTTACAAACACTATTTACAACTTTGCGCATAATCCCACACCTTTTTCCCGCCTTAGGCCGTGTCCAATGCCGGTAAAATGCCGATAATACAGTGGAAGGGTGCACAACACTTTCATGTATTGGTATAGAAGAAAGAAATGTCGGCATGGTTAGCATTACACGGTTTATGGGTACAAGAGTGGTAAGATAAAAAAACAAATTCCAAGAGTTTCGGGCAAGCCACATTTCGGGAGAAAACCCCATTTTACATCTCAACGATAGTAAACTGCTTTT
>CAYMLA010000515.1:0-2119 GCA_964390785.1 uncultured Bdellovibrionales bacterium
CACCAAAATGAGCAATTTTTGCAATATTATTTAAATCATTTCCTTTTAGATCACTTTTTTTTATCTTTATTTGGAATTTTTTGAAAAATACCCTTTTAGAAACCTGTTGAATTTATTAAGGGACGAGTTTTTGCGCAACACAAGGTGAAATTCAGCAGATCACAAAGTCTGAAGCTAAATTTTAACCTGTTGAATTTATTAGTGGATGAATTTTTGCGCAACACACCGTTAAAAATCGAATTCTACGGTGGTTACTTTTTAATTTTAAACTTTGTAAAATATTATTTTTAAGAGTTAAAATTATACCCATTATGTGTATAATTAATATGTTATATGTTATATTTGCATATTATTAGGAGTTATGATAATATCTTATGAGTATGAAAAATGAGACTACTAGAAGTCAAATTAAGGCTCTTGGAAAAAAATTACGTCATATAAAGTCTGATGATGCTCTTTACGACGATGATCTAGCGGTTTTAAATTGGTGGAGAAGCCATCATGAACCGTCATTGCGTTATTATGCGAACTTTTTAAAAAGACAGGCTTTGGATCTTGGTCTCACCCATAATCAGTTTACCGTGATCCATAGGATAAAGAGGATCCAATCTATTATTTTAAAACTAAAGCGATATCCTACTATGCAACTATCAACCATGGATGATGTTGCTGGATTAAGAATCGTACTTCCAAGTATTGAAGATGTTTACCAACTTACAAACAAACTAAAAGAAAAAACCACTAGAAACGAAATATTAAAAATAAGTAACTATATATCCAGGCCAAAGGATGATGGTTATCGCAGTACCCACATAGTATATCGAATAAACAAATCACCGACAGTGCAAATGGAAATTCAATTGAGAAGTTCTTTGCAACACATTTGGGCGACCGGAGTAGAGGTTTTTGGAACACTGGAAAGAACTTCATTTAAAACAGGGGAAGGTTCAGAAAATTGGAAAACATTTTTTCGGCTGCTTAGTTCTCGTTTTGCAATTAAGGAGGGGTCGCCAATTAATCAAGAGCATGAATTGTTTTCGATCTCACAATTAAATGAAAAACTGACCACGTTAATTCGAACCCTCAATGTCATAGAGCAACTAAGTGCTTATACATCGATTTATTCAAGTAATTGGCGTGAGAACCGAGCGAAAGGTCGAAGCGGAAAGTATGCTTTATTAACCTTAGATGCTACTTGCCACACAACTAACGTGCAAATCTACCCAGAGAGTAAATATTCTGAAGCTTTAGATGCCTATTCAGCCATAGAGAAAATTCACCACAGCAGCCAAGAAATCAACGTAGTTTTGGTCAACCTTGATAATATAGAAAATCTCGAACGTGCTTATCCAAATTACTTTATGGATACCAAGTTGCTTTCACAAACTCTGTCCAAAATAGTATTGGGTAAATTTTAGTCACCGAGATGAAAAAGACCCGCTTCAATCGGGATGTGATGAATCCGATTGAGTTTGCTAGAGCCAAAATGACGAACTGCGCTTTCAGTGACATTTGTTTTGTGACTTATTCGTACACTGCTTTTCTATGTGCTATTTTGACTATAATAACTCTATCAACATGTTCATCTATTTTGTAAATTACTCGATAGTCCTCAACCCTAAGCCTTCTTAGCCCTTTTAAAGAATATCTTAGTGGTTTTCCAAATACAATTGGATTAATTGCCAGCTTTTTCTCAATGGCTTTTTTAATCCTGCGCCTAACTGGAAGAGACAACTTTGGAATTTGATTTTCAATTACTTCAGGTAGATAGAATATTTCGTACATTCGTTAAGACCAAGCATCTTCATGTGAAACAAGTTCCGATTCTTTGTAATTTTCTAAGGCTCTATCTCCTTTCCTTGAAAAATACAAATCCTCTTGCATTGCTAAAGCTTCTTCAACTAAATCCTGCGTCAATGAAGATATTGATACTCCACGCTTTTTAGCTAACTTGTCCAGTTCTTTATGAACATTGTCAGCTACAGGAATTTGTATTCTTTTCTTTGCTGTTGGCATTTGATCCTCCCGAATAAAAGAGTGTACCAAAAGTTCACCACTAGTGCAATAGGAAACTCATCAACTAAATGTCACTAGTACAGCTCGGCTTAAGTCCTTCGAC
>CAYMLA010000516.1:0-2117 GCA_964390785.1 uncultured Bdellovibrionales bacterium
TTGGGAGTCTTATAGTATAGTAACAACTGTTCTTATTTCGCAACAGCCACTAATTAGTTAATTCAAATCAATTGACTAAGCTTAAAGTCCAAATAAACCAAATCAAAAACGGTAGAATTAAAACAAAACAAAGATGAAGATAAGAACTTAAGGATTTTGAAATCAAATCTCTAAATAAATTTAAAATTATTCCTGTTCCTAGGGACATAATTACAAAACAAAAATAAGTAACCATAGTCGCTTCAACTGAATTTGGATGAAAAATAGATGACAAAGCAAAAAATAAGCTTCCCAAAGGAACTAAAAAATAGGAAATTAAAAAACCTAAAAATGTATTTTTTTTGTTTGAAGTTAAAATAAATGTTGCTGAAGGTAAAGTCATAACTCTATTTTTCATGATAAACTAATCGGCATTTCACTTAAAAAATTGAGAGATTTTTTCTTAAAATTGATTCCTAGGATTAAGGAATTTAAAGGCTTTTTTTCTCTCTTTCCTTGGGTTACAGCCTGTCTCTACACAAAAACTCCATTTATCAATTCTTTAGTTGGACTTTAAGGTTTTCCAGATAAGAAATGCAATTGCATTGTATAAAAAATTCTTTTCAAGAGTTTGTTTTTTGGACAAATATTCATTTTTTTATTTTATTTTGCCTATTTTTAGATAGTTGAATAAGTCAACTTCATAGGCTTTGTATATTTTTTGCTAATAGGAGTGATGTTAGATGAATTTGTTTAAAATTTTTATTTGTTTTGCTTTTTTGAGTTTTTTAAGCGGAGAAGTCGGGTATTCAAAAATTCTTATTTTAGAGGACATAATGTTGTTTGATAACTACAGCAAAACGCATGGAGAGACGGTGACTGAAATTGCCTGTCGTGGTCAAGAACCAACTGAATGTTCAACAGTTTATTCTGAAGATTTGTTATTTGGAGGTTCTGGAATAAACTCTAAAGCGTTGACTCAAAAAATTTATGGTATGCTACAAAATCATAGAGTTGTGAATTTGAGTTTTGCATTTCAACTAACAGAAAGAGTGCCCGATCATATTATGCTGGCACTTGAAAGCTCTGATAACTATTTAGGTTTACAGATGATGAATAGAATAAACAACGAATCCAATATGTTTTTTCAGAGAAGAGATGGATTTAAACAATTGTTTCAAGATCATCAAGATGTTTTATTTGTTGTTGCAGCAGGAAATGGTTTTAGAGGAAATCCTTGGACTGAAGTGGGGACCCCAGGAGTTTCTTTGAGTAAAAAATTTAAGATATTTCCAGCGTTTATAAAAGCTTCAAATAAGTTGAATGTGGCTTCTGTTGACGATCAAGGTAGAATCGCAGATTATTCAAATTTTGGTCTGGAAACAGTTGATCTTGCAGCTCCGCTGCAACTGTCTAATGAAAAATATCATGAATCTGATTATGGAACTTCATTTTCAGCTCCATTTGTTAGTCGTATTTCAAATCAAATTTTGAATCAGTTTCCCGAATTGTCTATTGCGGAACTCGTTGAAATTCTAATGAAATCGTGTGTTGTGAGGAATTTAGACAGAACTGTTGAAGCCTCTCTGGATTTAATAGAAAATAAAGAGAATTCCATTGTCTTTAAAGCTCTTTATGGAAAAAGAATACCCGAAAGGAGACGGGCTGAGCAGTTGGTGCGTGATCAATATGATATTCTTTTGGTTAGATCAGGTGGTGTTTTGTCAGAGCAATTGGCAATGTCCTGTGCAGAAAAATATATCCTTCAGAAATCAAGCATTCAAAGAGCCTGTATTGAAGTCCAAGAAGAGAACTTAAATCTTAGTCAGCAGGAAAAATCACAATTGCTTCAGTTATGGGATTTAAGGGGAATTTAGTCTAACTTTGAGGTGCATTGATTTTCAGAGCTTGTCCCAAGTTCAATTTTCAGACTCGCTCTCCTGCAAGTTTCCTAAAGTGAAGTTTTTTTCAAAAACTTCACCGCTTGGTAAATAGCGCCATTCGTAAAGGTGAAAAGATTTTTCTGAATTTACGAGAAGCAGAGTGGTTGAAACGTCCACGTGTTACTTTAGGCCAAGGGTCAATTTGCTCCAAAAATAGCCATTTGTCCCTTGAGGTTGCAGTTGTCCATTGATTTC
>CAYMLA010000517.1:0-351 GCA_964390785.1 uncultured Bdellovibrionales bacterium
TTATTTTTTGATCATTTTGGGTTGTAATAATGATTATCGATCTTCAGGTTGGAAGACGATGACATTTTCAGATGAATTAGAACCTTATTATCAGATAGAAATTCTTGGATGTGATGAAGTCCCAACAGATTTTCCTGAGCCTTTTTTAAACGTTATTGAAATAAATAAAACTATAAATAGGGACTCTAAAAAAGGGTTTTTAAGTATTGATTTGCGCCAATATATTAAAAATGTTGAAACTATTGCTTATTATAAAATTGAAAATCATCATACTTGTCAAGTTAGACAAGCTTCTTTTATTGCGGAAGAAAATGAAAAGAACTATTCATCATCGTCATTTGTACCTTATGC
>CAYMLA010000517.1:361-2115 GCA_964390785.1 uncultured Bdellovibrionales bacterium
TGAAGATCATTTAGGTAAAAAAATATATCGTCCACCAGGAATTCGTATTTTAAGAGAAGGATCGCTTGAGTTGGTTATTGATCTTGATCGGGAGTCTATGCTGAAAATGACACAAGAAGAAATTGAGGATGGATTATTTTTAAATGTTATTCCAGGTTTTAATCAATTGTCTTTATCTGTTTGGCGCTATTTGAAAACGGATGACGGAGAAATTGATTTAAACAAAGCAAAAAAGAATGAACAGATAACTCTTAATTTAACAATAGAAGTTCAATAATCAGTGAGAGTATCCCGTCAAAAAAGTTTTTCCTAGTGTTCAAACAGTGGCTGTTTTGCAACAGTCACTAAATAGTCAATAGAATCTATAATTGGAAACACTGAAATTTTTTTCTATTTGAATGGGTTTAATAAGTTTCTTTAGATTCAAAGGTGTAAAGCAAAATAAATTTTGTTTCATGTTGAGACGAAAATATTTTTTTTACTGAGAATCAAGCTAATTAGGATATTTTCACTTTCAAACTGAGGGAGAATCGTTTAAAATAAAGGGTGAGGGTTAAGGTCTTATTTTAACTTGATGGGGATGGTTTTTATGAAAAAAATCAAGTTTTTAGTTTTTTTATGTGTGCTTAGTGCATTTATTGTATTGATTTATAATAATTGCAGTCAATATTCAGATGATAATATTTTACAAGCTCGTGATGATAGCAACAAATTGTCAAGTCAATCTTTATGTTCAGAGGATTTGTTTGGTCAGTGCGTACAAGGAATTGATGATGCTCTTTCTATTGTGATGGATCAAGAAAATTCAATGGTGTTTAATTATTTTGATATTGAAGACAGTCTTCGTTTGGAGTTGACGGGTTCTTGTGATTATGGTGATTACTCTTCTCATGCAATTGAGTGGGTTTTTGTTAATTCAGGTCATTTTGTTTTGGAAAGTAGTCAAAGCCTTGATGAACCGATTCTTTGTATTAATAATGAGTTTAGTTTTTCAGTTGAAGTTGATGTGAGTAGAGAGGAGTTTAAGTTTTTTGAAGATTTTGTGTTAAAAATCCAAATGGTCGGAATTGAAGCAAAGAAACGATATCTTAATTTTGATATTGGATTTAGTTTATTGAATATTAAAGTGTCTGATTATGGGGAATTGGGATTGACTGATGAAATTCAAATAAGGCTTCAACCTGAGAAAGAAATTATAATTGATGAAACTGAAAAATTGGAATTGAAAATTGTTGCCAGCAGTCGGTTGCCAATAAAATATCAATGGTATAAAGGAGAGCAATTGCTTGAGGGAGCGACAAGTGCTATTTACAAAGTAGATGATTCTCATCCTAATGAGAGTGGAGAATATTCGGTTCATGTGTCAACTTCACAAGAAGAAGTTGTGAGCTCTGTATCAAACGTTACGGTGAATCAAAAATTATTTGTTGCTTATTGTAAGGAAAAATCATCGGAAGGAGCAACGATTGAGGCTACGGTGACCAAAGACACACGGTCTGGATCTAATGAGTATTCATTTGAACTTTATGGACGTTCTAGTAAAAAAAGTTGCAGTGCAGTTTCGGGTGAAATTAGCGATCGGTCTGAAGTTAAATCGAATTATGCGCAATGTTACTCAGATAAGAGTGGGCCTGGAATTCAAGCTGCAATTGTAGCTTCAGACAAGGGAATAGAGGGATGCGCAAATGTGGGAACAAAATGGATTTCAAATAAACAATGTGGAATGTGTAAAAAAAGTTATTCAACACGTGATG
>CAYMLA010000518.1:0-2110 GCA_964390785.1 uncultured Bdellovibrionales bacterium
GCGTAATGATAAATTTGCTTAAAAAAACGAGATTTGGGAGTCTTATAGTATAATACCTAACCGGAGAATTCCGATGAAAAATACATTTATAAAATAAATATAAAAAAGCAGAAGTTAGGTCTTAATTCATAACGTAAATGACATCTTTAAATTCTTTGAATTGCATTCAAAGTATGGTCTGAAACGAAAATAATCAGTTGTTATTAATTAAATCTAAATTCTGGTCTATTCTTTTGTTTTTATTCTTAAAATCTGTAACGCAATAAATGAAACATTACCTGTAAAAAGTTTCTAATTAATGTCTCATTAATAATTAGGAGAATAACATGAACAATTTAATCTCATTTCATTTTGGCATTGAAGAAGTAAAGGTGACTTTTGAGAGGAGAATGAGTTTATGTTGTTGGTTAAGGGAGATAATATTACATTTAAATATGACTTACAAACTCAAGAACTGTTTCAAAAAATCAGTTTTAGAGTAGATAACAATGCTCAGATAGGCATTGTTGGTAAAAATGGGAGCGGCAAATCGACTTTACTTAAAATTCTCTTAGGTGAATTGAAGCCGATTTCAGGTTATCTACAAATTTCATCAAAGTTAATGATAGGTCATCTCAGACAGATTCAGATATCAAATGAATCTGTTTCAGTGGATGACTTTGTTTGGAGTGCTAATCCCGATCTTCATGCAATTAAGAAAAGACTCACAACTCATTTAGAGAATTCATGCGATCAAGATTGGTCTTTGTTTTCTGATTATGAGGAAGCTGGAGGGTATGATTTTGAAGTTTTTATTGAAAAGAATTTAGCAAAAGTTGAACTTGAAGCTAAAATTCTTCAACGGCCTTTTCAAACATTAAGTGGTGGAGAAAAAACTAAAGTTGGATTATTAAGAATTCTTGTTACTCATCCGTCTCTTTTGCTTTTAGATGAACCTACAAACAACTTAGATATTAAGTCCATTCAGTGGTTAAAGGAGTTTCTTAATTCAATCACCTTACCTTTTATAGTGGTCAGCCATAATCGCGAGCTTCTTAACAACAGCGTTCGTGAAATTTGGGAGATTGAGAAGAGTGAACTTAAAATCTATTCTGGAAACTATGATTTTCTTAAACAGATGAAGGAATATAAGTATAAAACTGATCTCGAGCAATTTGAACAACAACAAAAGAAAATAAAACAACTTGAGTTGGCAGCATCCGATAAAAGAGCAGATGCACAACGAATGGAAAACTTCAAAGAATCTCGGTCGATTAAAAAAAACGGAGGACTTTGCAAAAGAGATAACGGATCTGGTTCTGGTTTAGCAAATCCAACAAAGAAAATGAGGGCAGCCAAAGCTGTTGAAAAGCGTATTCAACATATGATTGAAAAAGAAGAAGCAAGAAGACCTTTGATTGAAAAGAAGAGAAAAATTTTTTTGCCGATGGGAAAACCATGCACAAGTAAATTTGTTCTTAACGTAAAAGAGCTTCGTTTAAATTATGGTAGTAAAACTGTATTTTCAAATCTTTCGTTTGCTGTTGAAATGGGCCAGAGGTTAGCCATTGTTGGTTTTAACGGATGTGGTAAAACGTCTTTAATTAAAATTCTTAATAATCAACTTAATCAATCTCACGGAGAGTTCTATTGGGCGGCTTCGACAGTTAAAAGTGTTTTTTTTCAAGAGAACACTCATTTAAGAGCGGACATGACGGTCTTGGAATCTATCTGGCAAAAGGAGATTATTGAACAAAGTGTTGCGAGAACAGTATTGGGTAGCCTCGGTCTTGGGGTGAGCTTTATCGACAGGAAAATAGAGAGTTTAAGCTCCGGTGAAAAAGTCAAAGTTTCTTTAGCAAAGGTCGTTTTGTCTGGGGCAAATACATTAATTCTTGATGAACCGACTAATCATTTAGAAATTCAAGGTAGAGAGATGCTTGAATACGCGCTATTGGGATTTGAAGGTACAGTTATTTTTGTTTCACATGATTTAGCATTTATCAAAAAAATTGGAACTCATGTTTTTGATCTTTCGTCGTGTCAAATGTTTAAATCTTATGAAGTTTGGGAAGATTCTATACTATAAGACTCCCAAATCTCGTTTTTTTAAGCAAATTTATCATTACGC
>CAYMLA010000519.1:0-2109 GCA_964390785.1 uncultured Bdellovibrionales bacterium
GCTACGTGCTTTCGGATTGTCCATTAACCACAGTCCAACATCGAGCATTTGAATCTTTTGCTCTAAAGCTTGTTTATGTCTTCTGATTGTGTCTTTGTAGTGAGAATTCGCTCCTTCAATAATAATATCGTTGGGCTTGAGTTTTTTTAGCAGCAATTGAAAATAATCTTCTGTTGGTTTACCCGCAGGAAGCATGAGCCAAAAAACCTTGGGTTGTCCCTCAACTCTTTGAATTAAGTCATCAATTGAATCAGAGTCAATAGCACCAAGTTTAACAATTTCCTCTTTAGGTTCTGGTGAACGATTCCAAACAACAAGTCTAACTTTTTGACTTGATAAGATTTTTAAGCACATATTTTTTCCCATTTTACCCAGTCCAACAAAACCCAAATGATGATTCACAGATCCTCCTTATTCATTGACTGTTGTAAATTTGTCTATATTTGCAGCAGGCACTCTTTATGAAAATTCTAGGTTAGAATTTTTAACGATTGAAGTCCATAAAAAACAAGACGATTTATTCAAAAATGTATACATTTTCAATGAAAGAACATCCTCTAGTTGACATGACGAAGTTTTGATAGATTATGATATTTAGTGGCTGCTGCAAAACAGCCACTATTTACTAGATGGAGTAAAACAGCCAACTATTTAACCTTTTGATGAATAGGTAAAAATGACTCAATTAACGTTCATCGTTTTTTTTTGGTTTTATATCGGATGGTTTGCTTGCATCTATCTTGCTTTAACTCACTATTCTTCCTTATCACTCCTGTTCCCTGTGCTGCTTCTCCTTTTTTTACACACAAGAGGTCTCCTTAATTTTAAAAAAATAATTTTCATGTTAAGTGTTGTTGTTATTGGGTCAACCGTTGACTCCGTTCTTTTTTATTTTGAATTCATTGAAATTTTAGGGATGTCAACTATTTTAATTCCAATTTGGCTGCTTTCAATTTGGATGCTCTATGCGATCTGCCTTACACAACTCACAAAAATGTGGATACTTCCATGGTGGATGGCCTCGCTTCTTGGGTTTTTTATAGGGCCATTATCCTATAAATCAGGGGAATACTTTAATGTTTTAAGTTTTACTCATTCATCCACTTTTATGATCTATGCTGGATTTTGGGCTTTATTTTTTCCTATTTCAATTTTAATAATGAGGAAATTTTTATGAAAATCAATAATAAAGTTTTTTTTATTACAGGGGGAAGTCGCGGAATCGGACTTGCTGTTGCAAAAATGGCAGCCAGCAATGGCGCGCATATTCATATTGCAGCAAGAACTTGGGATAAAAACTTAAATAAAATTTTATTAGATCTTGGAGCTCAATCTGTTCAATACTGGAATGCCGACCTATCAACAAAACTAGGAACCTCTGAATTATCAAAAAAACTTATTGATCTTAACGTTGACATTCTTTTCAACAATGCTGGCGTTTTAACCGGAGGACTCATTGAGGAGCAAACAACTGAAGAAATTGATTTAATGTTTCAAGTCAACCTTAACTCTCTCATTCATCTCACTCGTGCAGTCATTCCAGGGATGATCAAAAGAGGCCAAGGAAAAATTATAAATAACGCAAGCGTCTCTGCTTTTATGCACTTTCCATGCGCTTCAACCTATGCCGCTTCAAAATCTGCCGTTGTCGCTTTTACTAACTGTATTGAATTGGAACTTCAAAATACGGGAGTAAGTACCCTTTGCTTAATTACACCTGGAATAAAAACAAATATGTTTGATGAAATTGAAAAAAAATACTCCAAAAATTTTGAAATCCCCACTGACTCAATATCTCCTTCTGAATATGCAAAAAGAATTCAATCTGCAATTGAATCAGATCAAAAATATTTACTTCCACAAGGATCAACACGATTCGGATTATGGATGGCTCAACACATGAATGGCCTATTCAAAATGGCTACAATAAAAAGATTTAACCGTTGAATTGATTACAAATCGATTTTAAATTGTTGATTGTGTTCTAATTTTAGTCAATAAACAATTTTCAAACAAACTCCAGCAGCTTAAATAAAGTATTGTAATAACAATTAATAATCATAGAGCGGACTTCGTCCGCAGCCTACAGATTTCAGTCTTCAGTTCTCA
>CAYMLA010000520.1:0-2108 GCA_964390785.1 uncultured Bdellovibrionales bacterium
TGTCAAGTCATTTTGCTATGCATTCTGTTTTTTTACTCAAGCTAAATAGTGGCTGTTGCAAAACAGCGATTAAACAACAAGGCATACCTCAAAAAAACATAACTCTTTAAAGATTTAATTTATACAAAAACAATTCCCAAATGGATTCATCCGTAGTGAATGAGTTTATAAAAGTTAAGTGATTAGACTGAATTTGAACCGCTGATAGGACATATTCTAGCCCCATTTCACTTCCTTTTTTCCAATTAAAATCTAATTGAATGTGTTGAGGCTTTTTTTTATATTTATGATAAGAAAAATCGGCATCAAGTTGGCTTGAAAACGCATAAACTCGACTTCCCCAGTTATCATAATATTTAAGTAATTTTGATCTTTTTTTTATTTCAGGAAAAATAAATTCTCGAAATTCATGTTTATAACTTAAAGGATAATTGTTTTGATAAGAGTCTAAACAATAAAAGCCGTTAAAGATTGCAACGGCAGGATGTATTCCAACTGAAATAACTCGAAAATCCTTTAAAGGACGATTAATTGCATCCTTAATTTGCTTAAACAATGGAGGATCATAAAAGTTTTGAAAGGTAAATAAGTCTTTAGGTAATTGTTTATTTTTGAATTGTAATGCCAAATTTTTCCAGTTAACAAAAAGTTCATGTTCTTTATTTTTAAATTGATAGAATAAATTTGACAAAATGATAATTGTGATAAGTGCCATAAAGCTAATTTTGAGTCTTTTTGAAGACTGTTTTATTAAAATTAAAATGGACATCAGGCAGAAAAAAAAACTTAAAAAAATAACCGGGCCACTGAGCATGTGAAATCGTGAAAAGTTAAAGTATTTTAAAATTGAAGTGGCTTCTTTTAGAGGATAAAGAGCTTTCCATTTA
The DNA here is from genome assembly GCA_964390785.1 of uncultured Bdellovibrionales bacterium. GTDB lineage: Bacteria > Bdellovibrionota > Bdellovibrionia > Bdellovibrionales > CAYMLA01 > CAYMLA01. The sequence goes on from CAYMLA010000520.1 coordinate 888, forward strand.
TAAAATGAAAAAATAAAAGAATATACAACATGTAAGAAAAAAAGAAAAAGAGAGAGCTTTAAAAAAAAGACGGATTGAATGATGCTTTTTTGGGGAATCATTTTGAAAAATGAAAGTTTTTTCTTAAAATAGAGAAACATCAAAGTTGTAAAAGTAATTAAAGGTATTGTTACTGTAAAATAAAGGGAAGCATTGCTGCTATGATAATGACCATATAAGATTACATGTTTAAAAGAACTATAAGCACTTGATAAGCTATAATTGTTAAGAAAGGTTTTTGAATTCCATTCGGTTCTATGTGAAGTAAAACTTTTACTAAAAAAAGTGTTATAAAATAAATCCAATTCAGAAAAAATATAGAACAAAACCAGTAAACAAGCAGAGAAAAAAAACAAGGGTTTGAATTCTTTTTTAAAAAGAAGAATTATGCACAACAGAAACAAGTGCACAATAATAAATACACCTGATAATATGATTGAACTATAGAAAACATAAAGAGTAATAATTGGTATCACTAATAAAAGGTTCTCTTTTTTTCCTTCAAAGGCGAGAACAAAACTGTAAATTAAAAGAGGTATTCCTGCCACTGTTAACCCATGTATGGTATAAAATGGTAAAAGCGAAAAACAACCTGAGATTGAAATCAAAATGATTTGAATTTGAGGTGTGAATTTTATATTTTGATCCTTAACAAGCTTTTGCCCTAAAAGATAGACCCCTAAAAAAGCAATCAAACGAACGATAGTGCCATTAATAACATATCCCCAAAAGCTACCAAATATTAAAAATAGAATGCATGTTACGTTATAGCCAGTTGGTAGTGCGCTCCGGGGCAATCCGTTTAAAATTTGCTCAAAAATATAATTTGAATTCCAGATAATATTCCATTTGGCTACCAAATGCCGATATAAAAACTCACAGTCAAAATTGTCATGAACAATAAAATAAGAATGAGTTTTAAAGTAGATAAAAGGTGTAGTGATAATAAAAAACAAAATTAAAACTGAAGCATATAAAATTAAATGTGATCGAATTTTACTCAAAACTATTCTCCGGTATTATGTAGTGGCTGTTTTGCAGCAGCCAATAAGTAATAAAGGCTTAAAAATAATTACAAAATTAATTACAAAATTAATTACAAAAATAACTACAAAAATAACCCTAAAAATAACCTTAAAAATAACCTTAAAAAAATGCCTCGTCAACAAAATCTGTGGGTAC
>CAYMLA010000521.1:0-2097 GCA_964390785.1 uncultured Bdellovibrionales bacterium
ACTCTTCTAATTTCTATATCGAGAGGAAAGGCTTGTTCTTTATATTCAAGTGTTCCTTTTAAAATTGATTTAACGGGAGGAATATTTTGTTTTTTATCTCTGATTAGTCCCAAGCCTTGAATAGATATGTTGTGAAGTCGAAAAGAGTCTTGCAAATCTTTATCGTTAAATTGAAACTTTATTCCCTCTCGTTTTGAAATGTTTATTCGAGGATATTTTCGTCTGTTCAACCAACCCATATAGTCTTCTGGAGAAAGCGTTTTATTTTTTTTAAACAAGCTCAATAATCATAATTTCATAATCTGGACTCCACTTCGTTTCGTTCGGTCAATAATAAGTGGCTGTTTTGCAGCAGCCACTTATTATCAGTCTAACAAAAAATTAAACTAAAAAACAAGATTTTCAATTTAAATTCTATAGAATTACTAAATCTAAATTCAATGTCTCTTTTTGCCTGTATGGGGTAGCTCCAGTCTGCTACCAGACTGGAGCTACCCCATACAGCATTAAGACTCAAGAAACTCTAAAAAAAACGATCTCATCAAATTAAAATCTGAATAAATGACTGTTTGAGGACAATTCGATACTTCCTAATTTCCCCTTTTAGCTATTCTTTCTATTCCCATCTCCATCAAATTAAACTTTCTTTAGTATGGTGAGTGATTCACTGAACTGCCCCTGATGCTGGTGAAGAAACAGCGTCGTCTTTGCTAGTGCTGTCTTCGGCATTTGCAATTAGAAGATCCAGCATTTCCTGTAAATAGACAATTAAAGCATCTTTCTGCTGTTGACAGGTGTAATTGCCCCCACGCATGCATTTCTCAAAGTTGTCTTGAATGTAGATTTCCGCAAGAGTAGAGACATTTTCAAAACTTGTGCTTTTGCAACGATCAATTGGTGTAGTATCATTACTGGCTGTGCCTTTTTCCGGTTTCTCAAGATAGTTTAATTCCTCACATATTTTTTCTTTTGCTATTTCAAACAAATCAAAATTGCTTGAGTCACTATTACCTGGCTCGCTCTTAATAGAGTTTTTAACATCAACGAGTAAATCGACAATTTTTAGAAATCTCAAACACGGTTTATAAGTACCCTCAATGAGTGGGCTAGTGAAATTATCATAATTCCCCCAACCATCAAAATCAGTTTTAGTGTCACAGCTGTTCTTTTTAATTTTAGCTAGATTTTTAAAGTCACTATCAGAGACACCACTGTCTATACATTTTTCATATAACGAACATTGGGAATTTGCTGTATTACTTGGGTTTATATTATTACTACACATCTCTCCTGATTCCAGTTTTAAGTCAAACCACTCCGTACAGACTTTCTTTTTTTGATTTTCGAAAAAATTTATTGGAGTTTGTGAAATAACAGAACTATTTGCTTTCAGTTGAGGGCTGACAAACAAAATAACAAGTAAGAAAGAAAATAAGTATTTTTTTTTCATGGCTTCTCCTAAATTTACAAAAGGTGTTTATCCTTATTAAACAGCAACAATAATGCCAATCTATTTTGATTTAACTATCTAATATTTATTAACTTTGATCGGAAAAAAAAGAGAGAATTCAAAAATTGTCACCGAGTGGATGAGTTTTTGTGAGAAACACGACATCTTTCTTGATATTTACCGAAATGTCTAGTAGATTTTATCAAAAACGTTCTTTATAAATCAACTATTACATATAGGAGGCTTCAATGAAGTTTAATATTCTTTCTACCTGCTTACTCCTGATTTTTGCCGTGAACGCCATAGCTCAACAACCGCCCATGAGGATTGATGAGCCTGAACTAAAAAAAACTTTATATGTTAAATCCCCACTCTACTGCTTTAGAGTCAATAATTATAAGACTTCTTATCAAGTCGAGTCTATCGATATACTTGAGCATTGCTTTACCAAAATAGTGGAGAAAATCTTAAAGAAGAAGCCATCCATCAAATGCCCACAACAAGCTCAAAGGGCTACAAATGATGAGTTAAGTGGTAAAGAAGCTGTTCAATAACAACGTAGAAGCATCGCCTTTGGACTCAAGTATCACCACTAGTACAGCTCGGCATAAGTCCTTCGACATTTTTTTGCATTATGCCAAATTTCA
>CAYMLA010000522.1:0-2096 GCA_964390785.1 uncultured Bdellovibrionales bacterium
AAGATGTTAGAGTTTCAACATCAGCTTTTTCCACGGGGATGTCTGCAATCGCTTCAACTTTTCTTGCATTGGCCTCTCAAGGTGACACAGTTATTATTGGTGATGTTCTTTATGGCGCAACAGAACACTTGGCTTTTAATGTTCTGAATCGTTATGGAATAAATGCCATTGAAGTTGATACGTCCGATTTAAAAGCAGTTGAAAAAGTTGTGAATGAAAATCCGAACGCAAAAATATTCTTTTTTGAATCTCCGACGAATCCGATGTTAAAAGTTTCTGATATACAAGAAATTGCTAAAATTGTTAAAAGTGTTAATCCTGAAATGAAAATTGTTGTTGATAACACATTTGCTACGCCTTATTTGCAAAGGCCTTTGGAGTTGGGAGCCGATGTTGTTGTTCATTCAACAACAAAGTATATTTGTGGACATGGAACTGTCGTTGGCGGTTTAATGACAACATTATGTGATGATGTTAAAGACAAAGTCTTTACGATCGTTAAAGATGTTGGCGGAAGTCAAAGCCCATTTGATTCTTGGTTGGTTAATTTAGGTCTTAAAACTCTTCCTATTCGAATGGATAAGCATTGTGAAAATGCTCGAAAGATTTCTCAATTTTTGTATGAGCATAAAAAAGTGGAACGCGTTTTTTATCCTGGATTAGAGACAGATCCTTATTATGCTCTAGCCAAAAAACAGATGAAAGATTTTGGTGGAATCCTTTCTTTTGAAGTTAAAGGAGGAGTTTCTGCGGGGCGAGTTGTCATGAATAACATCAAGTTGTTTAGTCTTGCTGTTTCATTAGGGTGTGTTGATTCACTGATTCAACATCCTGCCTCAATGACTCATGCGTGTGTGCCAAAAGAAAAACGAGAGAAGGGTGGTATTACTGACGGTCTTGTTCGAATTTCAGTTGGCATTGAAGATGTTGAAGATTTAATTAAGGCACTGGATCAAGCTCTTGCTTTAGTTTAAAGATAAGTTGCCAGTTTTCGGTTGTCAGTTATTTGAAGAGCCGTATGACCTAGTCGTTTCCGTCGGTTCTATTGGGGCTTCAGTCTGGTAGCAGGCTGGAGCTACTTCCGATACAGGGATGCAATAAAAAATACGATCAGCGGTGTGCATTAAGGTCATAATCAATCAGAATCGATCCACAGAGTCTCTAGATCGGTGATTAATTTTGAAAGATTTAATGGCTTTCGATACAATTGCACTAAACCCGATACTTCCAGTGCGGCGAGGAATTTTTCAGCGTCTTTATGTTTGGATTTAGAATACAGAATAAACACATTTCCTAAACAGGAAAGTTTAACAACATCTTTAGTAATAGGTAGCCAAAGACGAGTTTCAGTTTCATCCAAATCAATCAGAAGAGCGCTGATTTTTTCTGTAACTTGTTCTAAATTAAACTGAGAGAAACGAAACCTTTCCACGTCAACATAGACAGAATGGGCGAAAATTGAATTCATAGTTTTTAAAAGAGTTCCATCAGCACTTAGAATACCAATTGTTTTACGATGTTTGCGTGTTAAATTTCCTCCAAAAAGGGGGGGTAAATCACGCAGTCGGACCACATATTCAAACAAGGATTTTGAAGTGATGATTCCAACAATTACTGACTTTTTAGCTTCAGCACTATAATCTTTAATGGGAACATGGGAAACATTGTAACGAATCATAAACTCTGGAGCTGTGTGCATTAGTTCCACTGAAAGAGTTCTAACTGGTGAACTCATAAACTGGTGAATGGGTCTCTGTCCTGTTTCGCTTTGGTCCCAACGACCTCCCATTAGTCGAACGAAATCAGTTTCAGTGAAAATGCCAGAAATATTGCCATCGTTTCCTTCGAGAAGGAGATAGCTGCTGTGATTATCGCTCATGATTTTAATAGCCTCTTTAACTGTTAAATCAGAAGAAATCACTAAACCCGGAGACGGAATAATTTTCATTTAAGACTCCATTTCTCACATGCAATGTAAAAAAAATAATGCTATCATACTCTTTTGGAAAAGTAAAATGTGCTAGATTGAAACTGTATGCAGATGCTTTTTTTATCGATTGATTAAATTCTAGTAGATTCACTTTCCTTTCTAAGCT
>CAYMLA010000523.1:0-2095 GCA_964390785.1 uncultured Bdellovibrionales bacterium
ACTCTGAATTTGTTTTATCTCGATTACTTGAATATACTAATCAAGACGGTTTTTTTTGGTTAATTAACAATTATTCTAAAGAAAAAATTTTAGAGGTTTTGTCACGAACTCGAAAAGTTTCTAAAAAATCTAAAACCTTTTGGCGCGCATGGTACAAGTATGCATCTTGAATGTCTAACTGAAAATGCAAACAAAATAGCTCCTAAGATTTTTCTCTTAGCTAATGATTTTGTTCTTGCCGGAGGAACGGCTCTTGCCCTGCAAATTGGCCACCGAGTCTCCGTTGATTTTGATTTTTTTTGTAAACCTTCGGCATTTCCTAAAAATCTTAATAAACTTATTCATCAGGAGTTTGAAAATATTCAGATTTTACAGGACTCAAACGACACTTTTGAAGCCATTATTAATGGTGTAAAGTGTTCTTTTTTTTCATACGAAACCGAGTTTTCTGACAGCAAAGTCCGTTTTTATAAAAGACCCTTGGCAACCATTGAAGACATTGCCGCAATGAAACTCATTGCTATTGCTCAACGTGGGGCAAAAAAAGACTTTGTTGACTTGTTTTTTATCACTCAGACTCTGGAATTTATTGATATCGTAGAAAATTTGAAAAGACGATATGACTGGACAAAAATTAATCCCATTCACTATGCCAAATCATTAGTATACTTTGATGACGCCGATTGTGATCCTGATCCAGTTTATTTATCTTCCCCTCCCAATTGGCAAACATTAAAAGAAGAATTCAATAAAAATCTTCCTGTTTATACAAAAATACTCAATCGATAATTTTTGGATAATAAACGCTGACCCTAATTGTAGAGTTTTTTTATTTTAAACAGAGATCGATTGACTGATTGAACTTTTGATACCAATCGTAGCGATTTTCTTTTCTAAGTTTTGCTGCCGCCGTTTTGAACTCATGTATTTCTTGTTTGTTTAATTTACAAGAAGCAATAAATGCTTTGAGAGATTCTTCTAATTTATCGAGTTCAAATGCGGATTGTGCCAAGCCCAAGTGACACTTTTGTGCCTCTGGATTGTATTTTATGCACTTTAAAAAATACTGATAAGCCATTATGTGGTTTTGTGCTTGTTTAGAAATTTCACCAGCAGTTTCTTGGGCAATTTCAGATTTTTCAAATCGACGAGCAGCCATTTTAATTGTTTTGTTTCCAGTTGTTACTTGCCCTACGTTAATAAGGGCGCGCCCAAGATAAAGATGGTTGTCAGGATAGTTTGGATTTTTATTGATTGCAATTTTACATGTGTTGATTGTGTCTTGTAAAAAGCTATCTTCAAAATAAAGTTTACAAAGTTGGTTAAAATATTCAGCTTTTTCACCAAAAGCTTTGATCATGTCTTGTAAGATCGCCCGACGTTCGTATCCACTTCGAGGATTGTTTTTTTTGTTTTGATTAAAAAGATCCAATAAGCCAAGGTAAGCGGGTTGGTGTTGCTTATTTATTAAAATTGCTTTTCGAAACGCCTGAGCTGATTCATCAAATTTGCTTTGTTTTAAAAGAGCGTAACCTTTTTTTGTGTGAGCAAAATAATCCTTATCATTCGACGCCAGAATAGAGTTTAAAATTTGAGTGCAACGATTAAAGTTTTCTAACGCACAATAAGAATCAGCAATAAGATGGAGTCCTTTTGAAGGTAAGATTTCAACAACCGGAGTAAGGAGTTTGATTGTTTCAGAAAATTTATTTTCTTTATAAAACAAATGTGCTCTTTTTAGCCTTGTTTCCAAATTGATTTGTTTTTCATCTGTTTGTTCTGAACCAAAAGAAAAATTTAATCCTAATAAAAACAAAACAAGGATTGCCTTTTTTTTAATTAAAATGTCATCCCCCTTTCAAAATAACCATAAACATCTCTTTATTTTGTTGTTCTATTTTTTTCTGCATTTATTTGTAAACCACATAAGTTGCAGCTTATCATAATTTAATTTGTAAAGGTATTTTTTTTGATCATTATGGTTTAAGCCCTGAATTTCTACTGATTAGAACGCTGAAGAGTGTCTTATTTTGAGATTTTTTTCATGTTTTGTATTTTTATAAGCAAGCAAATGTGAAATTATGATAGAATCATA
>CAYMLA010000524.1:0-2095 GCA_964390785.1 uncultured Bdellovibrionales bacterium
ATATTTTAGTGGGTTGAATAAAGATTACACACTGCATAACTTTTGTTCAAATTTTAAAAACGTTAAATTTTTTAGTTGGTTAGAGTGATTATTCTGAAAATTTGAATAAAGTTATACATTCTGCAGTAATTGAGGATGGCTTTCGTTTCTTATTGAGTCATATCAATGATATTTTTAGTGTTCGCTTTGAGGTTTACACTGTGAGATTTAAGAATTATTCCTTTATCATCAACAATAGTTAATTCAATGTCTTTATTGGCTGGAATTTTATAGTTTTTGACAAGAGTTGAGCCGATTTCTTTTTTGTTTATTTGAATTTTCATTTCATTTTCGGCAAAAACAGTAATATATGCTGATGGTTCAATGGAAGAAATAGTTCGAGTTTTTTGTGGAATAATTTTTTTATTTGAAATTTTTTTTGCGATGCTCTTTTTTTTCTTAAAAGGTGATTGAACATTTTTGATTTGAACTCTTCCAGGTTGTTTTTTCTTTTGAATTAGCTTTTGTGCATTTGAATTGGATTTTTGGATTGGTGTAATTGTGCCTTTGGCTTCAACTTTTTTTTCTGTTGGAACTTCATTTTTTTGATTCACAATTTTATCATTTTTTGTTTCGTTTAGATTTTCAAGTTTATTATTAGGTGTGGTTTCTATTTTATCAAGAGATTCAAGACTTGGTTGTTCAGTTACAATTATGTCTATTTGCTTTTGAGGCGCAATAAGCTCAGAAAATGATTGGATGATTTGATCAAGAGAAGTGGATTTAGGAGATATGTTGAAATATAAGTTTAATGATAGAATAAAAATAATACAAAAGACAAAAAATAATGCTGGAAAAGAGATTCTTTTTATCACACTAGCATTGTTAGTTTCAGAAAATTGATCAGATTGTTTGTCAAAATTGTTATTAGAATTTTCATTGTCTTCATAAGATACCATTTCATATTTTTGATAGAGTTTAGTTAATTTTCCCATGTCGACAATAAAACAACGGCACATGAGTTGGGCAAGATTTTGCTTTTGACCAATTGATAATTTTAAATTGGTTTGAGCGTGCTCAATATCATAAATCATTTCTTCAAAAGAAGAGTATCTTGATTTGAGATCCATTTTTAATGCTTTATGACAGATTTTGGCTATTTCATCCGGGATACTTTCTTTATTATTTTTTACCCAGGGGACATTGCAGGTTGAAACTTTTTCCATCACTTCTGTTAAATTTTCTCCTGTAAAAAGTTTCTTGTTAGAAAGCAATTCCCACATAACAATTCCGAGTGAGAAAATGTCAGTTTGTTTATTGAGGGGTTTTCCTGAAACTTGCTCGGGACTCATGTATGAGATTTTTCCCTTGATTAAATTTGTTTTTGTTAGTTCACCAAGAGTGTTTTGTTTGGAAATTCCAAAATCAATCAGTTTTGTATCTCCGTTGTAACCAATCATAATATTTTGAGGGCTTATGTCTCTATGAATAATTTCGATTGGTTCACCATAATCAGAAAAATTGTGAATATAATCTAAGGCTGAAGCAATATCATGAATGATTTTTAAAATGTCTTCAATTTGAAAAGAAATTTGTTTGTCACGCAAATGTTTCATAAGCTGGCGTAAGGTTTTTCCAGGAAAAAACTCCATAGCAATATAAGGAATATTATTTATAGCACCATATTCATGAACCATGATAATGTTTGGATTTCTAAATTTTAATGCAATTTGACTTTCTCTATAAAACATTTCAATGAATTGTTGATCTTTGAGCGAATCGTCTAATACGAGGTGATTATGGATTTTTTTTACAGCAACAAGTTTTGAGTGGTCAACGTTGATTGGACGCGCAAGAAATACTTCAGCCATTCCTCCGGCTCCAATTCGTTCTAATATTTGGAATTTCCCAAATTGTTTCAAAAATCACCCCAATTGCATTACTACTCTTAAGAATTATTCGGCATTTATAGAGCTGAATATGATGTTTTTGTTTTTAAACTCTATCAAAGACTAGGATTCATTCAACTTATCAACTGACGATTAGGAATTCTGTCTTTGGTCTAGCATTAAATTGAGACGATGAAAGTTGTTTGGAAAAACATTAACATTATAGT
>CAYMLA010000525.1:0-2088 GCA_964390785.1 uncultured Bdellovibrionales bacterium
GATCGTTCTTCCGTCCCAAGAAACATTCCGGTCAATTCAACTCCCCATTGCTCTGTAAAACAATAAGCTCCTTTTACAGCAACACCCCCCACAATAAAAAATGCATCATTAAGCAAAGTGGAAAAGCTTCCATTGATTTCAAATCGTTTTGTCTTCGGTAAAAACTTCTTTTGGATAACAGCAATATCTTGTAATGACTCTATTGCCCCCAATGCCATCGATCTTGTTTTATTCTCATTTGACGATGATCGTCTTGCTCCATGAGCATTCCATCCATTAAAGAATAAAATGCTCACAATCACCAAGGATATCCATATAAGATTCAATCTTTTCATCCTTATTTCACCTTTACCTTTATTACAAGATACCGAATTAACTCCAAAACTTGTAGATATTGCAATAAATCTAGACCCTCCCCAAAAAATCTCCCTAAATAACTAAAGAAGAAAAATTAAACCAAAGGTTAGTTGAGAAGAAAAAATCATATGACTTTTAAAGTCCCCTGCCGCTTGTTGAGGAGGAGGTGAAGACGAAGGAGAACTCGGTTGAACACTTTCACCACCGGTTATAGGGTTGGGACCTTGGTAGAATAAAAACCGAAGATCAACTCTCAAACCAAAATTTTTAGTAAAATAAAACTTTTCTCCTAGACCAAAGTTTATAACTGGCAACGAACCTCCACGCAAGGTTATAAAACCTCCTCCTAAAACCCCAAACAAGGCTGTGTTCATTACAAAATGCTTGCTCACACTCATTTTTCCATAAAAAGCCGTGTATTGATAATTGGCTAAAAACATAGTCTCTGGTCCAGGTGTCCCTGAAAAATAAACCCCCTTCTCTTCATAAGCCGATTGATATTGACCTAATCCCCCAGACCACATGATCGCCATTAATTGTGCCGCATGAATTTCATTAAAATGATATCCAACTGAAGCTCCAAAAATATTTTGATTATAAATTGGATCGATTAAAACCAAACCACCATATCCCCCAAGTTCAAAACGATCTTCCGTCACGATGTTTCGATTTAAAACGCTCAAATTTTTGTCAAAAATGGGCAAAACCGTTTCCTTAGCTAATTCTTCTTCAGGCAATTCAAGCTCTTGACTAAGAACCATTTCTGCAAAAAATAATAAAATAGAAAAAATCAAAGTCTGTTTTATCATTTGCTTTATCACGAGGGCTCCACTTCGTTTTGTCCACGTTCTAATAATTATTAGCGTTTTAAAATCAATTTCTATCTGCTCACAACTAACAATCAACAACTCATAACTTGTCCGAACAAAACAGTCATATTTGATTTAACAAATCATTTCTTATATCTTCATAAATTCTTGACATAAGAGCAAGGTGATCAATTGATATTTACTCTTCCACTCGACAAACAACTAGGAAAAAGGTTGGCTGTTTTGCGGCAGCCACTAAATGTTATCTGATTTTAGCTTGTAGTATATCATGCAAATGAACAATTCCGACTGGCTGTTTCTTATTAACAGCATGAGAATCTGTTACAAATAAAACGAGAATTTTATACTTGTCAAAAACATGCAACGCTTTTTCTGCTAATTCATCAACATCAATTGTTTTAGGAGATAATGACATCAAATCCTTTGCTTTAGAATCCAAATCTGAATTTTTTTCAAGCCATCTTCGAATATCACCGTCAACAATAATTCCCTTAAGACTATTGAACTGATCGATCACCCCAACGACTCCTCGAACTTCTCGATCAGTCATGACACTTAATATCTGGCGCAAAGGTGTTTCTTCATTTACAAAAGGAAGACGATCACCAGAATGCATTAAGTCTCTTACTCGCGTTAACAATCGTCGCCCCAAAGACCCACCAGGATGAAACTCAGCAAATTCTTCTTGTCGAAAACCCTTTTTCTTAAGAACGCTCATCACCAAAGCATCACCTAACGCTAATGTTGCCGTTGAACTTGATGTCGGCACTAGCCCTAAGGGGCAGGCTTCTTTTTCAACAGACACATCCAAAGAAATCTGAGCCATTCGCGCTAAAGTGCTTTGTAAATCTCCTGTTATCCCAATAACAATGATTCCTTTTCGAGCGGCATAGCTGAGTAA
>CAYMLA010000526.1:0-2075 GCA_964390785.1 uncultured Bdellovibrionales bacterium
GTTAATCTTCTTGCCACCCCAGCTTTACGACTTACATCAACATATAGATATCCCAAACCGGAAAGGGCGTTGACCATAACCGGAATCTTCGAAATTCTTGCGGCCAGGCTTCCGTATAAAACCGGTTTTATTGTAACCTGATGTACCAAATCCGGTTTTTCCTTTTTATATAATTTTATCAGTTCTGCCAAATACCGTAAATCCCGGAACGGATTTAAATTATTAATTTCAAGCGGCATGCGGTGAACGCTGAATCCGTAATTCAGAAGTTCTTCAAATTGTTCATCCGGATAAACCGCGATTTGTACATCATAACCTGACTTTTGCGCATGAAGTGCCAACGGTAACCTGTGAGACAAAAAGAATTTTGAATGGTTGACTACGTAAATAATTTTCGGCATAATCTGTTTAACAAAGGTAATACGAAGCTTATGTTGTTTTTATTAACCTTAATTCAATCATAATTTTATTTAGAATTTTTCAGGATTTTTCGGACTAAATTAAATGTATATCTTGCTTAAAAATTACTCATAAGACTGAAGTTCAAAATATGGATAGATTCAAAAAATGCCTGATTTGTAATTCAAATGATTTGTCTATTCTCAAGGGCTATGAAAAAAACCATCTATGTAAATGTGGAAATTGTGGATTTGTATTTTCTCAAAAAATCCCCTTACATACTGAACTGTTAAATGAATATTCCAAATATCCAAGAGATGATTTAATTTCGAAAATTACATTAAAAAGATATGATGATTTACTTAACTTTTTTCAGAAATACCGGATACAAAACAATATCATTGACATCGGAGCGGGTAACGGGCACTTTATTGCCAAGGCTAAAGAAGCAGGATGGAATTCATACGCAACGGAATTTGATGACAGAGCCGTAGAACTATGCAGACAAAAAGGTGTCACTGTCCATAAAGGAAAACTTGATTTGAGCAACTATCAGGAGAATTATTTCGATGTGATTTATTCTTCAGAGGTAATTGAGCATATAAACAATCCGGTAGAAGAAATTCAAAATTATAATAAAATTCTCAGAAAAGAGGGCTTGAATTATATTACTACCCCAAATCTAAATTCAATTTCACACAAGCTGACGGGAAATAAATGAAATGTTTTCAATTCCCCGGAACATTTATGTTATTATACACCACAAACACTTGAAAAATTATTTCTTGAAAACGGGTTTATAAAACTTAAGATTACAACTACGGGCATAACTCCTAATCGACTCATTGAATCTTATGGTAAAACAGTTGAAGAGGTTGATTATACGGAAACGTTACGGGAAAGAACCGAATCCGGATTTTTCTGGAAAAATGGAAAAAAATTGATCAATTTTATTCTAAATGTTTCAAAAACCGGTGATGCAATTAAAGGGTTATTTATAAAAAATAGTTAATCAGGACTGCCTGAATCTTCAATCATCCGGATTTTTGCGGTTTAAACGACCGAATGACCGATTTGTTGGCTTTCAGTTGCCATCTGTCTTGAATTATGCTGATGGTATTTCTTTTTTTATATATTTCTGATTCAGAAATCCTGACTTAACGTAAAAGTTCAAGTCGCGTTTTGTAGTTGCATCAAATTTGTACCGGGGTCTTTTGTTTTGGTTTGGTTGAGTCATTCAGGAGTCGTTTCAAAGACATGGTTCATTCCTGGATTGGCCTGGCAGTAGATGCGCATCGTCCAGGGTATTGTTAGTGCCTATGCAGGGTTTTTCCTAAATCAAGCTCTTAACAAGGAGATTCCTCCATGCGTTCTACGCCATCTGGCGGATCACTTAGACGGAATGACAGGCTGCTTTTTAATTATGGGCGGCGTATCAAATCCATCGCTTCACTCAATTTGTGCATTACGCCGCCAGAACGACTTATTCCAACCCTCACGGCGCGGGAAAGGCGTTGTTCATAGCTGTATTCCATGCGCCGCGAATTGCCTAAAGACGAATACTGTCATATCGAGCGCAACTTCAGCGTGTTTTTCGCTGACGTGAAGTCGAGAGATCTCCTTAACCCAACTTGCCAATTTTAGCCGATAATTCAGATTTTTTCAGCATTCAATGT
>CAYMLA010000527.1:0-2074 GCA_964390785.1 uncultured Bdellovibrionales bacterium
TGAGAACTGAAGACTGAAATCTGTAGGCTGCGGACGAAGTCCGCTCTATGACTTAATAATCATCATCGTCTGAATTTGAACTAGATGTTTCACCGTCTCCTCGAACCTCATTAATCAAACTTTGAGCTTCATCTTCATAGTCAGAATCTCCAGAGGACTCGTCAATTTCCAACTCTTGAATGGCCATAAAAAAATTCTTTTCTGTTTGTAAATCTTTATAAAGCATTTCTAAATACTTATCAGGATAACGACAAGTTAACTCAGCAACATAACGAGATAATTTACCATCTGTAAGAATTCGTTTTCGAACTTGGATTCTTTTCCAATAAAATAAATAATGATATCGACAATACGTATCAACAGTGGCAATCTGATCACAATCTTTAAGCCGACAATAACGACGTCCCTCAGCATCAGTTAAAACAACTTCATTATCTCCATTATCATCACTTTCATCAAACTCATCTTCAACATCAATCTCATCAGAGTCATCAACATCTAATGAATCAATTTCTTTATCATCATCCTCAAAACCATCCACACTTTCTTCAAGAATATTCTGATTGACATCAATCGGCTTTTTCGACTGTTTCTTTTTATTTGATTTTACACTTTGTTGGCTTTCATCTTGATCAATCTGATCAATAACTAAACCTGATTCAGGTTTAGTCTGAGTGGCCTTTTCATCTTTTAATTTTTGATTGGATAACTTTTTATCGATTAACTTACTTTTTTCTTGAGTAACACTTTTTTTCTTTAAAGCAGAAGTTTTCTTTACAGGAGCTACAGAAACTAATTTCTTCGTCTTCTTTTTAGAATTCTTTTTAACAGTTATTTTCTTATTAGATGTTGTTTTTTTATTAACGCCACTTATTTTTTTAGTGGTTTTTTTCTTTATAACCTTTTTAGCTACTTTCTTATCAACTTTCTTTTTACTGACTTTCTTTTTACTGACTTTTTTTTCAGTTGCTAATTTTTTCTTAGTTTTTTTAGAAGCGACTTTTTTGGTTTTCTTAGTCAGCTTTTTTAAAACTTTATTGATCGCTTTTTTAACTTTTGTTGTCTTTTTCTTTTTTGCTTTAGCCATAGTTCGTCATCGTGTTTTACAATGAGACCAGAGTCAACCAAAAAAAATGGCTGCTGCAAAACAGCCAAACAAGACTCTTTATTGCAAATAAATTGGAGCCTCTTTTGTCCGAACAAAAATAGAACCTCGATTCCCCCCTTTAAGACGTCCTGTAACTACTTTAAGTTTTGAACCTCGAGTCAACTTTAAAAATTTTGGGTAAAAAATAAGACCATCCTCACTTCCAATATTAATCCATGCTCCAGAAGAGTTCGGCACATTAAGTTGCACTTTACCAGTATCAGATTCAAGACGCACCTGAGGTTCATTTGAAAGGGCTAATTGAACAAAACCTTCAGTATTTTTTCCAGAAATTTTACCTTTAATCCCTTTAACGCTCAGTGCCCCCTTCCCATTTACAAAATCGAACGAACCTTTTCCATTCGAAACCAAAGTTTGTCCATTAAAACTTGAAATATCAACATTTCCAACGATTTCTTCTACAATATTGTCACCCGAATAATTTCTAATTTTTAAATCACCATCAATTTGACGCGCAGTAACATGAGATCGAAACGAATCTAAAAAAACATCTCCTTTTACTCTAACCAAGCTTGTTTTACCTTCTGAAATAGAAACACTCAATGATCCCTCAAGATTTTGAATATCAAGCGCCGATTTTTGCAAGGTCATTGTAATTTTATCGTTCCATCCTAAAATTTGTACATTTGAATCTAATGAATAAACCTCTAATGGAACAGTTCCCCCAATTACTTCAATTTCAAAATAACGATCACGACTACTCAAACTTGAATTTAATAAATCAACTTCAATCCAATCTTGTTTTACTTGAATAACCTCTTTACCAATTCCCCTTCTATCTCCTTCTCCACCTCTAATATTAACATTAAGCACAGGGCTTGAATGTAAAGACGACGGATTAGACCTAACCGTCAATTTTCCTTTAGAAAAAATTATCCGCAAACCCTTGTCTTTTAAATCTTGCTG
>CAYMLA010000528.1:0-2073 GCA_964390785.1 uncultured Bdellovibrionales bacterium
CTCCGGCGCCTGTTTCAAACAACCCTCCTCCAGCAAGAAGAGGAACAATGGAGAGCATCTTTGCACTGGTTCCAAGTTCAAGAATAGGGAAAAGATCCGTTAAATAATCTCTTAAAACATTTCCTGTCACTGAAATCGTATCCAAACCATTTTGAACTCTTTCAAGACTGAAGCGAGTGGCTTCTTGAGGAGACATGATTTCAATTTCAAGCCCTTTTGTGTCATGATCTTTAAGATAAGTATTTACTTTTTTAATTAAATTAGCATCATGAGCACGGTTTTTGTTTAACCAAAAAACAGCAGGAGATCCCGTTAAACGAGCGCGTGTAACTCCAAGTTTAACCCAATCACGAATGGAGATGTCTTTAGTTTGGCACATTCTCCAAATATCGCCCTCTTCAACAGAATGTTCCATTAAGGTTTGGCCGTTTAACGTGATAACTTTAACAGTTCCAGCACTGGAAATCCAAAACGTTTTGTCATGTGATCCATATTCTTCTGCTTTTTTTGCCATTAAACCAACGTTCGAGACGTTACCCATTGTACGTGGGTCAAAAGCTCCGTGTTTTTTGCAAAAATCAATGGTTTCTTGATAAATTCGAGCATAACATCGATCAGGAATGACGGCTTTGATATCATGGAGTTTTCCGTCAGCTCCCCACATTTTTCCTCCGACACGAATGGCAGCCGGCATTGAAGCGTCGACTATAATATCGCTTGGGACATGAAGGTTTGTAATCCCCTTATCGGAGTCAACCATTGCAAGTCGAGCTTGTGATTGATAACAATTTTGAATGTCTTGTTCGATTTCAGAGCGATCCTTTTCAGGAAGACTTTTGATTTTAGAAAGAACATCGGTTAAACCATTTCGGGTATCAACACGAAGTTGATTGAATGTTTCAGCATGTTTATCAAAAACAGGTTTAAAGTATATTTTAACGGCTTCTCCAAAAAGAATGGGGTCTGAGATTTTCATCATTGTGGCTTTAAGATGAAGAGAGAATAAAAGGTCAGATTTTTTTGCATCTTGAATTTGTTCTTCATAGAATTGACGAAGAGCTCGAATGTTCATAACAGAAGAATCAATGACTTCATCTTTTAATAAAGAAAGGCGGTCCTTAAGAATTTGAGTTTCCCCATTTTTTTTGACGAGTTCAATTCTAATGTCTGTAGGCTCGTTGATAACAACAGATTGTTCATTGGAATAAAAATCACCATTTTCCATGTGAGCGACGTGGGTTCTAGATTGTGAACTCCATTCTCCCATAGAGTGGGGATTTTTTTTAGCATAGTCTTTAACGGGTTTTGCAACTCGACGGTCAGAATTTCCTTCACGCAAAACGGGATTAACAGCGCTTCCAAGGACTTTAGAGTAGGAATTTTTGATGTCTTCTTCTTCACTTGATTTTGGATTTTCAGGGTAATCAGGTAAATCAAAACCTTTTTTTTGAAGCTCACTAATGGCATCTTTAAGCTGGGGAATTGATGCACTGATATTAGGGAGTTTGATGATATTGGCATTAGGAGTTTTAGACAGAGAGCCGAGTTCAGATAAGGCGTCAGCTTGTCTTTGATTTTCTTTTAAGCGCTCTGGAAATTGCGCGATGATTCGTCCTGCCAAAGAAATGTCTTTGAGTTCCATTTCAATTCCGGCTGATTTTGTAAAGCTTTGAACAAGAGGGAGCAAAGAGTAAGTGGCTAGTGCAGGAGCTTCGTCTGTTTTGGTGTAAATGATTTTAAATGGTTGTTTCATGTGTTTTTCCCTTGAGAAATAAAAGTTGATAAACCATTGGCTGTTGCAAATTAGTCAAAACAAAATAGCCCATTTTTGTAATGGCTTCGTTCTAATAGAACTGATTTGCAACAGTCTCAATGATTGCTACAATACCTGAGTAAAAAAAAATTCTCAATCGATTTAGGAAAGACAGAGTCTTTAAAAGGCAATAAGCGTTATGATTTTGGGAATTATGGGCAACAACAAAAAGCAAGTGAGAGAAACTCAGTTATTTGATGTACGACTCGTTCGATTTGAGCTCGCGCGCCTCAAGTTTGACTATTTCGCAACAGCCACTA
>CAYMLA010000529.1:0-2071 GCA_964390785.1 uncultured Bdellovibrionales bacterium
AGAGACGGTCCGCGCCCGGCGTGGGTGGGAGTTCAACTCAAACGGAGTGATTGGAGACTCTTCCATTCCAATTTCAAAGAAACTTTCTTTTACTTGCTTGAGTTTAATAATCTTCACACCAAGCCCTGGAGCAAATATTGATTCTTTCTTTTTTAGTGAAGCTCAATTTTGGAACTAAAGAAATACGACTCTGAAGTGTTCACAGCGTTTTTGGACTTCATTGAATAAGGGGCGACTGATTTTTAATTCCCCATGGTGTTGCTCTGTGGTTTTAATCACTTTTGACACAATTTGAGGGAGGTTTTTTGAAAGCTTAAGCATCGATTTTTTAAACAATGGACTTGTTGGTTTGAAACCCATCTTTTGGAGTTGTTTTTCAAAATCTTTTTTGTGCATTTCATACCACAAAATCAAACCTCCCACTGAGAAAGCAAATGATTCATCAAAGCCGTCATAGATGGCAATGGAAAGGACATCGTACAAAGGCGCTAGAGTGTACTGATGATCATTGTGCTTTAGAAAAGAGAGGTTTTTTGAGTGTCCGTCGTTGTTCCCAATCAACAAATTAAAAACAATCCAGTCTATAAAGTATTCGAGATCACGAATCTTATGACTTGAAAACTTTGAAATGAATTTATAGTTTTCCTCTATTCCAGGCCCGTCATCTTCTTCGTATTTTTCGTTTGCAGGATATCCTTGAGCTTGGCAGAGATCAAATTGGTGGAGCCTTTCAACGTGGTCATTTGTAATTTGACGATCATAGCGGCTGATTAAAAAGAGCGGATATCTTTCTTCTAATTTTAAAACGGAGACTTCCGGCACTGAAAACCCAATTTCTTTTGCTGCTTGCAAACAGATGAACTCATTATAGACGCTCTCGTAGGCTTCTTTTATGAGTGAAGGGGGTTTTAGAATGTGTGTCGTTGGTCTTGAGTCTTGGGGCAAAAAGATCCGGCCCTCTTCATAGATGACGGGGATTTTATCCTGAGCCCCGGCCAACGAAAACTTCGCTCCCTTCTCTTGTAAACTGTAGACAAAAAGACTTTTCCTTTCTCTTATGATGTCACGAAACTCTTCTTTTTTAATTTCAATTGGTTCTTTTGTGTTCTCCTCAATAGAAAGCTCCATTTGACGACTGATGGTGAAGGCTCCCGCACAGTCCTGGCCGTATTCTTGAAGAAATTGAAAAGAAGATTGCAGGCTCTTGTGTTGCAGTTTTTCAATGGTTTTTAAAGTGTCGCCCTCAGGAAGAAGGTTATCAAAGAAGGATTTGGTCAGGCGATGAGAGAATTCTTCTTTTTGTAATGGGAGGGCTGGCGTAAGGGGAAAAGCTGTTGAAGATTTTAACCACTGAACAGTGTATTGAAAATGCAAGGTGTCGTCAGAGGACTTTCGCAAACTTCCGACCAGTTCTTTATTGAAATGAATGTAGAGTTTTGTCATAGAGCTCAGTCCTAAAAGATTTTTTATCTATTGGCCTTGATGTAAACTTCAATGTTGCAGAGATCAAGGAGCTTCATCAGTGTTGTGAGTTTGATGTCTTTTTTTTGATTTTCAAAATTCATGATGGCGTATCGAGAGAGACCTGCAAAATCAGCGATTTTTTCCATCGTTAAATCTTGTCGATTTCGGCTTTTTTTAAACTCTTTTGCCAGCTGATCTGGAGAACTGATTTTTATGTAGCCACTTTCACTTCCCAAAGGACCTCCCTAGTTCTTTGTTTGACATCATAAAATAGATGCAAGTTGTCTGTAGGCAACTTTTAAAAAGGAAACGCAAATGAGCTTAGGAATGTTGCCTATAGACGACAATGACATGATTTAGAGGCTAATTCAATAAAAAGTTGTCTATAGGCAACAAAATAAGAGGAAGATCCAGAGAATGTCCGCTCTAAAGTGCTGGGCAGTCTTGTGATACACCAAAACTTATCCGCCAATAAATCCAATAAGTTACCTAGGATTTAAAAATTACATTTTTTATTTAAATCGTGTCATACACCAAAAGTCATGTGGCAAAAGAATATACTATAAGACTCCCAGATCTCGTTTTTTTAAGCAAATTTATCATTACG
>CAYMLA010000530.1:0-2070 GCA_964390785.1 uncultured Bdellovibrionales bacterium
AGGGGCTGGTGCTACGCACATATTGGCTCGCAACTTCGTTGCTCGAAATTTATTAAGAGGGGGCTTTTAGTCCTAACGGACATTTACACTCGCTTCGCTCGATTTTTTTCGGAAGTTCTCAAAAAACATTTATAAATAAACTACTATTTTCATATAATATGTGGTTAATATTCGATATGGATGGAGTTATTTTAAATTCCCAAAATGTAAAGTTACAAGCATATTGGAATTTTATATCAAATAATAATCTTGATATTAAGTTAAAAGATGAAGATATTTTAAAGTCTAAAAAACCATCTGACATTTTTTTGGATATTATGCCTAATTTTAATTCTCAGTACCCAAACCTAATCAAAGAATACAAGAAATTACTTTCATTAGCAACTAGGTTTATATCTGATGAAGAATTAAAAGAATTAGGAATGAACTTTAAACTTGCTTTATTTACTTCACAAAAAAGAGATTCTATAAATATTATTTTTCCGGATTTATCTCTTTTTGATAAAATTGTAACTGCTGAAGATATTAATCATACTTTAAAAGAAAATTCAAATGGTATCGAAGAAATACTAACATCGTCAAAAGATAAAATTGCTTTTTTTATTGGAGATACTGATGACGATATTAAAGCAGCGAAAAAAAATGGTATTCAATCAATATTTGTTTCTTGGGGTTATACACAAAAAGAAAACTTGGAAGAAAAACCTGATTTTATTGTCAATACTAAAGAAGAGTTGTTCGAATTAATAAATTCTCAAAAACCTCTTCAAATAGGCTGTTGTACTAATATAAAAGACAAAGAATTCATATTGTCAAAAGGTTTTGATTATGTCGAATTAAAAGCAAATGATCTATCATTAAAAACTTCAGATAAAAATATAAGATTTGTTAATTCCTTTCTTCCACGAAATTTATCATTATATAAAAAAAGTGATTTAGATGAACTAAAAAAAATAGCAAAAGAAGTTATACATAATTGCAAAAATTCTGGCATTAAAATTATTACTTTTGGAAGTGGGAAAACCAGAAGAATTAGATCGGACACGATAAGTCCTGAAGAGGAGACAATCTGGTCTGATTTTCTACATTTCTTAGATGATTTGGCAGGTCAAAATGATTTAAAGATTTCTTTGGAGCCACTAACTATCAAAGAAACAAATTTCATAAATACTGTTGAAGAAGCAGTTTTCTGGATTGAAAAATTTAAACTTAAAAATTTTGGATTAACTCTTGATTCATACCATTTCTATGAAATGCAAGATTCTTTGAAGGACATTGAAAAGTATAGAAACTACATCATTCATGCTCATATTGCTGATGAAAATCAATCTGTTCCCTTAGCAATAAGCAGCAAACTCAAAGAATTTATATTATTTGTGAAATCACTTGGCTGTGATTTGTCTTTAGAAATGGTGCCATATGACTTAGATTCTATTTCAGACAATTTTGTGCGATCGATTAAAGAGGTTATAAATAATGAATAAAGGAATTACTGTAGTGATACCTGTAAAAAACCGAGTTGACGATTTGGTAACGTGTATTGATAGTGTTAATAAAAGCTTTCAATATTTAAAAGCAGAAAGAAAAGACTTTTCGAACTGGGAATTGTTGGTAGTGGATGATTCTAGTGAAGAAGACATTAAAACTCCTTTAAAGAAGTACTCTTTTGTTAAAGTTGTTTCTAATGGAGGTATAGGTCCCGGTGCTGCAAGAAATTTAGGTATGAAAAAAGCAAAATATGATTATGTGACTTTTATAGATTCTGATTGTATATCAAAAGAAGATTGGCTTCTTAGAGTTGTTGAAGATTTTGAAGCAAATAAAGTAAACGCAATTCAAGGTAATCCTTGTTTATTTATGAAAAAAAACAATCCGAAATTAGGTCTTTGCGAAGAAAAACTATATTTGGGCTTGTTTAAATCATATATCAATGGAAATTACTGTACTCAAATAGATACAAGAAATTGCGCATTCCATAAAAACATCTTAAAAGAACTAAATTCAGACATTTTTATTACAGACATGAAAAAAGCTCAGGCAGAAGCAAGATTCTGTGGAAATAACCTTGTA
>CAYMLA010000531.1:0-2058 GCA_964390785.1 uncultured Bdellovibrionales bacterium
ATGTAATTACTTTCATATCAGCACTTTCGCCCGCATTACGTATAGCCATTGTTGGGCGTTCGTACTTTTTTTTCAGAATAGTGTCATTTGTTCTGCCACTTCTTCTTTTATCATTTCACTAAATTTTTCCCAATGTTCGGGTTCTAAGCCTTTTATTTCCTTGCTTGCTTGTTCATAACCTGTACTTTCAAATGCCCTTGCAAAATCAATACGCATTAATGTGTCTTTGTTAATTGACCTCTTAGAATCCGAAAATATTATTGATTTAAGGAATTTTTGAACTAATTTGGAATTGACCAAGTAATGGGCTATTTCTGCCATTTTTAAATTATCGAATCCAATAAAATAGCAAGTGTCGTCAAGCATTATTGGTTTAGAATTAGAAGGGCTTACCAAGGTGAAATGAGTTGATTTGTAAAGCCCTGAAATAGCCACTTTGTAAGGTGCAAACGAATAATCTCCAATTCCAAAAATTGAAAAACTCGGTTTGTCCTTATAAATGGAAGATTTTCTTTTATCGAAATACTCTTTATGAGAAGTCAGATAATTGTAAGTAAGTGGATATTTATCTTTTATGTACTTAGTTTCTTGACCTATCTTTTTTTGGGTTATGATAGTCAACTTCCTAAATGAGTTAGTCTTATCTTCTTTTAGGTCAGAACTCTTTAACAATCCATAAGTCAAGTTGTTTTCAAGATTGATTTCTTCGCCTAAAGCATTTTTGAAATGACCATTTACTTGTTCAAGCTCCATAACTTTTGAACAATCGTGTTTTACGCCCGAACGCCAAACAAATGTTGATTTTCCATCTACTATACTTGATTCATCATAATCTTGAACGGAATACACAAACTTGTCCTTGTACCAACCAAAGGTTGTTAATTTGTCTTTTGTGTAAAAATCAAATGCGGTGCAAGTGAGTTCTGGCTCACAATTTAAATGAGTTAGAAATAAACAAGCATTCACGGAAACATTAAATTCTTTTTTTGAATTAATGTTCAAGTTTTCCGTTTTACTAATTCTAAACTTATTTTGCTTTTGGTCATAAATGAGATTTTTGACAACCGAGTTTTTGATTAAAAATGCAAATGCACCATTATGTTTATCGAAACATCTCAACATTATTAGTGAAATATACTCTCCTATGTCAAAGTTTCCTTTTCCTGTTATAGCTTCAAATCCACTATGTTTTTTGAAGTTCGATTTTTGAGGAAGGTTCTTAGAGTCAATTGAACCAAGTTCGGAATTCGTAACCCAAGGCGGATTTCCAATTATTAAGGTTTTTAAATTCAATGTTGATTTGGCTAAGCTTTCATAGGAAAACTCAAAGGCATTAGCGTGAATTATATCTATTTCGGGTATATTATTTTCATTTGCAGAAATGAAGTGTTCTAAGATTTTGAATTTAGTCTCCCAAACGTAAGGTTGGTATATTTCTACACCAACGACCTTTTTTAATTTTTTTGATTGTTTAATTGCGGCAAGCAAGAAATTACCCTTACCGCAAGTCGGCTCTAATACAAACTCAAAGTCGTTGGATTTAGAAAACGTATAATCAACAACCTTTTGGGCTAAAAATTGATTTGTTTGAAAGTCTCCGTATTCTCTTCTATCAGGCTCTGAAACAATTGAGTTATGTTCTTTTATTTTCTCACGTAATTCATTTGCCTGCTCTTGATTGGTGAAAAAGTCGTTTATTCCACTAACTTCTTTTATGGTTGAATTAATTTTGGTGAAGTGCAATAGAGACTTTTGATTCTTTTGGAAGAACTCAAAAATCAAATCACTAATATGTGTTTCAAAACAAATCATTTGGTTACTTTGTCAACAACTTTAGTAATTCCTTCTACAGCTTCTGCAAGATTGACTATTCGTGCGTATTGTAATCTCCATTGCAATGCATTTGAAATGGTCAAATAACCTTGTTTTGGTGTATTGCTCAAAATCTGGTCTGCAATTAAACCAAGTGTAATATCGTCTGCTGGGATATTTTTATCGTTAAGATTTAAAACCATACATAAAAAGTTAATAATTAAGACTAAATTTTTTGGTCAAGTT
>CAYMLA010000532.1:0-2056 GCA_964390785.1 uncultured Bdellovibrionales bacterium
AGTTTCAGCAACGTCTGTATCGCGAATTCGACTGTTTGCTGCACTCATGTTTTCTTCGCTGACTGCTAAATTATCTACTGTTGAAGTTAATCTATTTTGCAGGGCTCCAAGATCTGCGCGCATTCGATTGACTTCAGTTTGAGCTGTATCAAGACTTTCAAGAGAACCTTGAGCGCCTTCTTTAGAAGCATAATCAATTCCTTCTATGCCAATAGCATCTAAAGTGGCAATATTTGACGAAGAGTCAAAACTAATTCGATCGGCAAAATCATTATTAAAGATTCCGACTTGAAAATCAAAAACAGGTGTTGATCCATCTAATAACTTTGTTGAACCCCAAGTGGTTGTTTCTGCAATTCTATTGACTTCATTTTTAAGTTGTTCAACTTCTTTATTGATAAAGCTTCTTTCTGTATCGCCGACAGTGTCAGAAGAGGCTTGAATGCCTAATTCTCTTAAACGAACAATAATGTTACTGATTTCATTTAATCCGCCTTCAGCCGTTTGAACCATTGAAATTCCATCACTTGCATTTCTTTTGGCTTGTCGAGCTGATACAATTTGAGCTTTTAATCCTTCAGATATTGCAAGTCCAGCAGCATCATCAGCCGCTTTGTTGATTCTGTCGCCACTTGCTAATTGTCCTAGGCTTTTTTCGATTGTTCTTTGATTTCCTGCTAAATTTCGTTGAGCGTTAATTGCTGCTACGTTTGTTGATATTCTAAATCCCATTTTTATCCTCCGGTTTGTTTCATATCCCTCCTTGATAGTTCCCCTATGGGGTGGCTTCCAGGCCAAAGTTAAACGTTTGAAAGGTTAACACAAATTCTATTTATT
Source organism: uncultured Bdellovibrionales bacterium (assembly GCA_964390785.1). GTDB lineage: Bacteria > Bdellovibrionota > Bdellovibrionia > Bdellovibrionales > CAYMLA01 > CAYMLA01. The sequence continues at coordinate 838 of CAYMLA010000532.1, forward strand.
TTTCCGTGTGCTAGTTTAATCTTCCTTGAACCTCCTTTCTTTGTTGATGAGAGAACGTGACCAGCGTTCTCTGTTCGTCCTTAAACTGAGTTTAAAGTCAGTTTTTTGTTTTTACATCTCCATCATCGGGAGCAGAGACGGAATCTTGACAGGACAACAGGCTGGATTTGAACTGTTTGTATTGAATTTGGTCTTTTGTAAGATCTAGATCCGTTTCCACTAACCGCAATTCGTTTAAATCTGTTGGGTTGTTGATGCACCTCTTAGGGGTTGACTTGGCGTTTGTCAAAAACTACAATGTAGTTTTATTAAAATTAATGATTGGAGAATAATTTGAAAATTGAATGGAATACTCAAAAGGCTCAAATCAATTTGAAGAAGCATGGTGTTTCATTTGAAATGGCAATGACTGTGTTTAGTGATCCAATGCATTTATCCGTACTTGATTTTAGCTCTCAAGATGAAAATCGTTGGATTACTATTGGTCATGCTTCAGATCAAAAGACTTTAATTGTAGTTCATCTTTATTTTGAATTTAGTGAAGAAGATGTTATTAGGATTATTTCTGCAAGAAAAGCAACTAAAAAGGAGAAGCGTGAGTATGAAGAAGGAATATAGTTTTAAAAATGGAGTTAGAGGAAAGTTTTATCGTCCTAATAAAGTACAAAAGACAATTAGACTTGATAAAGATATTTTGGATTTTTTCCAAAATATGGCTCGTGAGACTGGAATTCCCTATCAGACATTAATTAATATGAGTTTAAGAAAATTTGCTATTGAAGAAACTGAGCTTGTCATTCAAGTTCCTCGAAAGGCTTGTTAATGAGTGGCTGTTGCGAAACCTCTATTAATCAATTTCCATTAGTCGACAAATTGACGTAGCATTGTGTGTTTTAATGTCATTTTTTTGTTGGATTTGTCTGTGAGGAGTTGAATCGTAACCGAGTGTGCAGGACTCTTTTTTTTCATTATAATGGGAGCATTGTTCACAGCTAAACTGAAGCCTATACTTTTTGATGTCTGCTTCTTGTAAAGGGTCACGAATTGGTTTTTTGTTTGAATGGGACATTTTTCATTTTTAGGATGAAAGTTGTTAAAGAGTCAACCGTGTTTTGGGATTTGGGTTTTTCATTTGACAAGGTATATATTAGACTCATTTTGTTCTTAAGTGGCTGCTGCAAAACAGCCAACTTTTTCGTTGGCTTCGCTCAAATCTCAC
>CAYMLA010000533.1:0-2047 GCA_964390785.1 uncultured Bdellovibrionales bacterium
ACAGCCAAACCATAATACCAAACACTTAACTCAATAATAAAATAAGGTAAAAACACCGCAACTGTAAAGCCACAAATTGGAAGCAATATTATTTGGTGGGTAATGGCATACAAAATGGCTCGTTTTTCTAGCCACTGCCCCATATAGAATTCCTTAAACATTAACCAAAGATATACGGTGATGAATAAATAACAAACTCCTGCTTGCCATGAAGACAAAATCGTAACAATAAGTGAAAAAAACAACATAAAAATAACTAAATAATTAATCGCTTTGCGAACAGATTCAACACTTAAAACACCACGAGGAAGAGGACGATCGGGATGAGCCTGAAGATCCTTTTTATAGTCTTTTAATTCATCCATAATTCGAAGAACAGCAAAAAATAACATAATCCCCAAAAATGACAATAAAAAAGAAACAATCTCAAATGCAATTTGACTCAGATAAAAACCAGATAAACACAACCCTCCAACGAGTAATAAATAAACCAAAATTGGAAAACGCTCATTTAAAAAAATCACCCAATTTTTCATCGAACACCTCTTTTTGCACTTCGACCTCTGTCGATTCTAGAACGATGTCTAAGATCACGAACAATTTTTGTATCATATATTTTTGAAACTTCTGGAAAATGGTGCTTCACTACAGAAGCTCTTTGCTTTGCATTTTGGATATAAAGAATGTTTTCACCGCTCTCAGAAATCTCAATAAATCCAGCACTAGTTTCAAGTTTTGAATAAATTCTCTGTTCCAATAAAAAATGACTTAAACTCTGCGATGAACGTCCCATATACCACCAACCATAATCATCGCTCTGAATTCTATCTCCCATGGAATGCCAAAGCACACCATTATCATCCAAGCTTTTATGCTTTTTAGTTTCTTCTTCATTTCCTAAATAAGCAGGACAAACGTGATCTCCTGAAACCCATGCCGTATTTTCTTCTAATCGATGTTTAATTGCTAAAACTGGATTTCCGAGATACAAGGTTTGAAAAAAACCTTTTTCCTCGCTTCGTTTTAAAGCAACACTTAAATCAGCTAATGCAACAGGCTCCACCTCGCTACTACCATAAATATGTTCAAAATGAGCTTGAGGCCAATGAGCCATTGCTGATTGATAAATGGATCGATCAGCCAAAGCCCCTCCCACATGAATTGATTTTAGACTCGAAAGCTTTGTGTGTTTTTGTAATTTCATTAAAAATGCAGGCCCACAAGTCAACGAATCTGGCTGAAAATTTTCTTCCAAAAAATCCAATAGCTTTAAATGCTTTTCTTTCCAACGACTTGGAATAATCAAAGATCCTCTTCCTGAAGCTAAATTAGCTAAGGCAAAATTAGCAAAAATACATAAATCTGGATTCTGATGCTTTTCTAACCCAACCGAATCAGCAAAAACTCGATGTTGACTTGTTAAATATCCTTGGCTACGAATCACTCCCTTAGGCTGACCAGTTGTACCAGAAGTAAACGTAATAATTCCTTTTAAATGAGGATCAATTGATTCTAAACGAAGACTTTGATTGGATTCAAATCCAATATTTCCAACAGAAACCCAATGTGGAATTTTTCTTATTGAGCCAACTCTCCCGCCCCATAGCTTGCCAATCCAATTGCTTAAAAAAACTTTAGGTTGTGAAATTTTTATAACATGATTAATTTTGTTTATAGGCATCCAAGGTTCCACCAAAATAACTGTTGCTCCACTTGCTAAAATGGCAATTATGGATGCATATAATCGAGGACCAAGATTATCAAGAAGTAAAACACTCTCACCCGGAACAATCTTATACTTATAAAGAAGACTTTGTGCACTTGCACTTAAATCCAAAAGTTGCTTAAAATTAACTTGGTTGCCATCAGGCAACCATAATGCTAATTTTTTTGGTTTATCTTGAGCTTGTTTTACTAATAACTCGACACAATTCATTATAAACCTTCTAATTTAAAGACTGTTACAAAACAACCACTCTAAATAGTGACTGCTGCAAAATAGTCAAATTTGAGGCGTGCGAGCTCAAATCGAACGAGTCGTACATTA
>CAYMLA010000534.1:0-2044 GCA_964390785.1 uncultured Bdellovibrionales bacterium
GAACGAGTCGTACATTAAGTACGTCGCAGTGAGATTTGAGCGTAGCCAACGAAGCACTCTTCCGCCTTGGGCGCTTGGGCGGAAAAAGTTGGCTGTTTTGCAGCATGCCTTAGTGGCGGTTGCAAGGTGGCTGTTTTGCAACAGCCACTATTTGTTTTGTGCAGGAGACTTTACTTGACTCACCACAATTGCAGCAACCAAACACAAAACGCCACAAACTGTAAAAGCGAGTGGAAAGTTTTTCATATCACCCAAATAGCCGCCCATGATTGGTCCAAAAATTCCTCCAATTCCATAAGCCATAAACACATAACCATAATTTTGACCGACCGTTTTTGAACCAAAGGTTTCAGCTGTAATGGTTGGAAAAAGGGCAAAGTTACCACCAAAATTAAAACCAATTAAAGTTGCACCCAAATAAAGGAGAGCGGGTATCCCTGCCATCCATTGAAATAAAATCACAACAATCCCTTGAAGGGCGGTCATAATCACAATTGATTTTTTACGTCCAATTTTATCTGAAATCATTCCCCAGGCAATACGTCCAAGTCCATTGGCTAAAGAAAAAAACACAGCCATTGCTGTTCCTGCAATTCCGGCGGCTTCAATCTCGGAAATTCCATTAGCCATCAAGGCTTCCGTAGGAAACAACTTCATTAAACCAATCGACATCAGGCCGGCACTCGCACCAAACAAAAAAGTGACCCATATCATATAAAATTGAGGCGTTTTTAACATTTCACTGGGTGAATAATGGACTTCTTTAATCGATGAACCTTGCTGTTGAGCCCCTCCATTTGCTTCAAACCCTTCAGGTTGCCAGCCTTCAGGGGGAAAAACCATAACCAAGCTTCCTAAAACAACAGTAATTAAAAAAATGACCCCATAAAAAGCAAAGGTATTACCCACTCCATAATGTGCAATCAACTCTCCCCAAGATCCCGCAAGTTTAACCCAAAGCAAGGCACCAAAACCAAACCCCGCAACAGCAAGTCCCGTGATCATTCCTTTTTTATCTGGAAACCAACGCATTCCTACGGCGATGGGAACAACATAGGCCAAACCAATTCCTAAGCCGCCAACGATTCCAACAAAAATAAAGACAACGGGAAAACTATAGGCATTAATGAGGCCTCCCAAGAGATAACCAGCACCAAGCAAGACTCCCCCGAGAAGAGCCAAAACCCTCGGGCCATACTTCGGCATCAAACGACCAGCAATAATTGTTGCAATAGCAAAAAAAGCCAAACCTGCAGCAAAAACCATTTGTGTTTGAGTCTTTGTCCATCCAGCATCCGCCAAGGGCTTAGTAAAAACAGACCATGCATAAATAGCACCCAAACTAAGCTGAATTGAAACTGCCCCAAGAACAACCCACCAGCGATTCATTATTTTTTTTTCGTTCATTTCACATCCTCTTTTGTTAAATTAACTCCATACACTTTGACTAAAAAATAGGGATATATGATAATGTTGACAAGAATAATTTATGACTTGGAGCAGTGTCTTAAGGTTTATGTCAAAAAAATCTAAACTTTTTTATTTTTTATTTTATTTTTTTGTTGTCGTCTGTGGAATTGTTGCATTGTCTCCCTCATTGCGAAGACCAATTCAAGAGTGGTTCTTACCTTCTCAAAATCGAGTTATTTTAGCTGTAGCAAAAGGTTATCTTTTAAATAACGATTTTGAACAAAACGTTTTTAAAATTAAAACAGAAAAGGGTCTTTCCATTGAAGTCTATGAAAATTCTAATACAGGAATTCCGAAATTTCTTGGGAAAGCAGACCTTATTGGACATCAGCAGGGACACTTTATTTATCGAGGTGAAAGCACCGATTTGGCCTTAGAAGACATTGACAAAGATGGACTTCTTGACATTCTTGTGCCAAGCTTTGATGAAAACTTAAATGCTCGTCTCAATGTTTTTACTTATGACAAAGCCACACAAGCCTTAATCCGAATGCCCACTCAATCTGGCAATTCTCAGTCAAATTGACCCACTTGTTTAAACTCATTTTTCAGAATTTCTATTCTATAGGCGTCC
>CAYMLA010000535.1:0-2041 GCA_964390785.1 uncultured Bdellovibrionales bacterium
TAAAGGCCTTCATTTGGACGGAATACCTCAATGGTATTGATGATTCTTAGAACTCCTATTCATACAAAATATTAATTTTCATTTTGTTTATTTCAAAGTATCAATTGTTTTTATTTCGCAACAGGCACTAAATAGTGGCTATTTTGCAAAAGTCAGAAAAGCGACTATCCGTTTTATTTTTAGTGGTCAGGGGCTTAACCAATTTTAACTTTATCTACTTTTTCGGCTTGAAAGTCGGAAAAGGGTGTTTTGATTTTAACCGTTTGTCCATCTTCTGTGTAATAGCCTTCAACTTTGTAAAGTTTAAGGGGTTTGCTTTTCCCTTTGACTTCGGCAGAGCCGGCTTCACGAATAATGTATTTGCTATGAATTTCATTGGCAACAAATTCACTGATTAAAAGATCCGTTCCAAATGCTTTTGTTGAAGCTTCAATTCGAGAGGCCATATTCACTGTGTCTCCGATGACAGTGTATTCCATTCTTTCTTCTGAACCAATTGTTCCTGAAATTGCATCTCCACGATGGAGTCCCATTCCTATTCGAATTTCTTCTTCACCTCGTTCTGTTCGCTTGTTGTTTAAATCCAGAAGAGCTTTTCTCATTTCTAAACACGCACGAACAGCATTTTGAGTGTCATTTTCGTGTTGTTTTGGGGTTCCCCATACGGCCATAATAGCATCTCCAATAAACTTATCTACAATACCGCCATAACCATTTATAATTTTTACCATAACGGCAAAATATTCATTGAGCATGCTGACCACTTGTTCTGGAGTTCGGTTTTCACTAAAAGCAGTAAAGCCACGGATGTCGCTAAAAAAAACAGTGACTCCTCTTTTGGTTCCCCCAACTAAGACATCTCGATTAATCATTTCTTCAGCGACCGATGAGCCATGAAATTTATTGAATAATGTTTTAACCTTGTCCCTTTCTTTGAGTCCTGTGGTCATGTCGTCAAAAGCCATGGCCAAGTCTTTTACTTCATCGTTTGATTTAATAATATGAGTGGCTTCAACATCGAAATTTCCTTTAGCAATTTGTTTAGTGAGACCCACCAGCCGTTCAATGGGATAGGTTAACGAAATTGAAAATAAAAATATCAAAAAAATGGCTGAAGAGACGACAAGCCCCGTAATAAAAAAAGCTTCTTTTCGAACCATTCTTGCATGTTCAAGAATAATGGATTCTTTGGCTTGAGAAATTGAAGTGATGTCAAATTGTGTTTTAGAAAATGCTCCAAAATAAGTTTCGTTGTTTTCTGGATTGACAAACTTGGATTCACCTTTGTTTATTTTTGCCTTGAGTGCTCTTTGCACAATGGGGTTGTTACTAACATTTATATTATTCATTGTGTATTCTTCATCAGGATGGGCGATAATAGATCCTTCAGAATCAATAAGAAAGAGTGTTCTTTCTGTCACCGTATCAAAGGCTTTTTGAATTCGATTGAGCGAAATATCAGCAACAGCAAGGTGAGTGATGGATCCATATTCATCCGTTACAAATGGTATTCCGATTGATAAGATTGGAGCGCCGTTTGGAATTGATCGGTTTTTGATTTCGGTTTTTCCAGCACTGACTCGTTTTAAATAAAAGGGTTTAATATTATTGAGTTGATCAATGTAATTTTTTTTTAAATTGTATTGCGTGAAAAAATCTTCATTAAGCACTCGATTAATCGGTTTAAATTGGCCGTTGCGCAATCGATTAAGAACGGTGACCGCAATAAGGTCACGATCTCGATTGAATGTAAAATACAGGCTATTATCATTGGATTCATTTTCAGCTTTTGCTTTTGTTAAGATGGATGCGACAACTTTGATTTTATCGATATAACTAATGAGTAGAGATTCAACTTCGGCCGCTCTTGCATCAGCTTGTGCTCTATTGGCATCTCGTTCTCTATCGCTCGAAACGGATTCAAATAAAGATGAACTTCTAAGAGCAATCGGAACTGTTGCCATAAGAAGAATAACAATCGTTATAAGACTGAGTTTAAACGCGATGGGGATTCTAAGGCGTGTTTTCATTCTAAGGGCTT
>CAYMLA010000536.1:0-2034 GCA_964390785.1 uncultured Bdellovibrionales bacterium
CTGAGAACTGAAGACTGAAATCTGTAGGCTGCGGACGAAGTCCGCTCTATGTTATGCTGCTAAATCAAACTCTATCTTAGAATAATCAACAATAGGAGTTTTAACTGCTCGACCTTTTACAATTTTATCTTTTGTTTTAATTGCACCAATTGATTCATAATAATTAATAATTCTATTAAGGTTAGCTATATCTCTTTCCATGATATTGGCTAATTCATAAATAGAATTAGGTTGAAACATTTGAATTGCCGTCAAAACATCAATATGATTAATAAATTTTCTAAATTCCTTCATATCAGTAAAAGAGATTTCATAATAAGGAGTGGATTTATCTTTGTTTTTCTTTACATACTTAAAGGCTTTTTTTGCATCAGATAAAAGTTTAGATGTTGATTTCACTGAAATAACTAATTTTTTCATAATCGAACTCCGAAGTGTTGAAGGACATATTTCTCAAAATCTGAAAAAAGCTTTTCCTCTCCCATGTATTCATAATCCATCTCCTTTTCGTCAAGATGGACATGCGGTTTTTTAGGGTGATGATTATCCATTAAAACTTTTCTTCCAGACTTAACTTCAATAAAAATGAGAGAGTATTTAACTCCATCTGGGTAACGTTTATCGACAACAGACCATATGTTTACTTCTAAAACATACTTACCATGAACATACTGCTTAAGATGTATTTTTAATTTAGAGTTCATTTCATTCATATAGTACAAACATATATATGTATGTGTCAACACATGTGTGAGGCTAGATACAGTGAACTCCGGTTCAAACTGAATAATTGCTCACAAAACCTGTACAACACAAAAAATCATCCATTAATAAATTCAATAGGTTGCAAAAATGGAATTTCTCAAAAAATTCCAAATAAAGATAAAAAAAAATAGTGATGTAAAAGGAAATGATTTAAACAATATTGCAAAAATTGCTCATTTTGGTGGTTTCCATTATTCGTATTCGCTTGTGGCATGAGTTTTTGTGTATTACAGGATGCCCATCTTTATAGAATTTCAACAAGGATTGAGCCAGAGTTGTTTTTCCAACTTGTCGAGGGCCACCAAGAAAAACCATCTTCTGCTCTAAATCACTAACAATTTCTTTAAGTATAGGTGTTCTAAGCAAAATAGACATAACTCCAGTTTACTCATGAGTAAACTGGAGTCAACTCCATATTTAAAGAAATAGTTGTAAAAGTGAACAAAAAATTAAAAATAAAAAAGAAGTCCTAAACCAAAGCCCTCTCTCTTGGATTTGATTCGCAAAAAATCAGAAGACAATTCTATATTTTCTTGGAACCAACGACCAAAAACTTCAATGAAATAAAAATCAATAAAAACCTTTGCAGAGTAAACGTCCCCTTCTTTACTTATTTCATTTTTTGTTTTGACTGGAAGAAGTTTTTCATACATAAAATTCATTCCAAATTTTGATGTCAAATAAAGGTTAAAATCCGCTCCAATGAAGTTATTTTGAAACTCTTCGATAACATCATTAAAAAGCAACTTTTGATTTCTTATTCCATAAAAAAGATTCCAATGAGTTCCTTGCTCGGCGGTACCAAGAATACGTAACACAAAAGAGGCTTTCCATCCATAATCATCTTCTGTGGAAGAAAAGTATTGCCCCCTCAGTCCAACAATGGTCGCAAAGGCTCCCAATTCACCTTGATTCAATCTCTCAGATTCGGGGGTATCAAACAAATCTGAACTCAAACGATAGGAACTAGATGCCCCACCAATAAAAAATTCATAGGGATTATCTGAGGAATGTAGAGCCAACCAGACATCCATCATTTTAACACGTTCTTTTTGAGCGAGCCATTCTGCCAAAGTCCAACGAGACGCTTCCTTGTTCCCAACTTTTTCATTAAAAGAATTTTTAGCAAAGCAATGGGCTTGAAAACTAAATAAAAACATAATCAATACTAAAAGGGTAAAAATTCGCATAAAAAACTCCATTTATAAAATCTTAGGATCCGTGTAACAATAAGTTATACATTTGAACGTAGTGATTTTTGGTCAAATT
>CAYMLA010000537.1:0-2025 GCA_964390785.1 uncultured Bdellovibrionales bacterium
AACCGAGCTTATCAAGGTTGTTTAGGTCAAAAGCTTGTCCAGTGATTTTTCCTAAAACGTATTCAACAAAAATTTGACTGGATTGAGCAAATAAAATATGAAGTCCTTTTTTAGAAATTTCAGGCGCAACAGAAGTAAAATGAGGATTATCTATGTTATATCTTAAAGCATCTTCAAGTTGATTAAGGTGGTAGACATAGGCTTTGTCAAGAAATTCAAAGGTGTCTGTGATAACGATAGAGAAGATTTCTTGAGTCGTTGTAAAAGGGATGTAGGCTACAAGATAGCTGATGGCTTGTTTAAAAACGGATCGAAGGATCTTTTCAACAGCATATTTATATTGGATGTTATAGTCAACAAGTGCAATGGGACTTTTCAAAGGTAAAAAATCAAAGTCGATAAAAACATCGTATGCTTTGCTTAATTCGTTCCATTCAAAACTAATGTGTTCAAAAAGTTGAGTAGGATTTTGAATTAATGTTTTCCAGAATGAAGATTCTTCTCTTTCGAGTTCAATGGGTAAAATAGAATTTAATAGCTCTTTTTGATTATGAGAAAAATAAAAACGTTTTCCAATTTCTATGTCTGAAAGTTTAAAATCACTTCGAAACCCCGTTTTTCGATCTTTAAATCGAAGGCGTGAAAACCATGAATTAGAAAAATTTGAAGATGTAAAGTTGGTTTGATAACGATCAATTTCATTATAAACTTCGTCATACTTGCCTTGAAGCCAATGAACATAATCTTTAAGAGAAAAGCGTTGAATAGGCAGTTTAAGGAGATGAATTTTGTTTAAGGTGGATTGAGTCGTTGGAAATGAAAGATCATAAATTTTACAGGGATTACCTTCAGCATTAAAAGAAGTAACAAATTTATTTGAATTTTGTAAGAAATGAGTTTCTTGGCAAGATTGATTGTCTTTTGTTTGAGCTTTAAGTTTTTTTAAAAATTCAGTTGCATCAAGTAGACTTAATGGTTTTGCATTAATTTGAGTTTCATCATACTTTTTAACTTCATTTTCTAAGTTTTCGGCATCAACTCGCCAATCATTAGCAAAGACATTCGAGTGATAGATAAATAAAAGACTAAAAATGGTTGTAAAAAATTTCATAAGATCCCCTTCTTTGGTTATGAATTAAATAGTGGCTGCTGCAAAACAGTAATCCAATAAGAGTATTATCCCTTAATTAGCTTAAAATTTCAGAAAAAAAAATAACGCGTATAATTAGAAACGAAGTTTGACTTGCAAACTTTCATTTGTGAGATTGAAGTGAGATTATTGTGAGTTTTATTAGGCCTCGTAGCTCAGCTGGATAGAGCATCAGTTTCCTAAACTGGGGGTCGCAGGTTCAAGCCCTGCCGAGGTCATTTTTAGTATTGAGTGGGCTGTTTTGCAACAGCCACCAATTGCGCTCCGCGTAACTTGAGCTGTCAAAGTTTTATACACTCTAATTGTGTATTTTTACAGTGTATTTGTTTTTCAGCAAGGGATATGCCGGAATTTCAAGCATTTTTTATTTTTTCTAACTTTGAGACAAAGTAAATTTTATTCATATTTTCAATAAGTTATTTGCAAAAAAACAGGTGGTACAAAACTTGATCTCTAGATGTTCAATGGGATTTTTGTTTAATTTTTTAATTTCTTTGAAACATTGGAGGGCTATGATGAGTAAAACAAATTTTTTTAGAACAGGGATGCTAAGAAGTTTTATTGTTATGTTTATGGGAATAACTTCTATTGGATGTGGAAAATTTGAAGTTCCAGAAGGGAAAGCTAATATTAACAAAAATAATGTTAATATTCCTATTGAACAATCATCAACTGAAATTGATGATAGGAGCACTGAAGATTTTATCTTTATCAATGATTCTTTTGAACGCAATGATTTATATCAAGATCAAACAACAGTGTATGGGTGGCGAGGTTTTATTATTGATCATGGAAAAGATCTTTTTGGTTTTTTAGGAAATCAGCTTGCGATGGAAACCTTTAGTGAGAGTCAGATGGGACCTGCTGCTGATGGA
>CAYMLA010000538.1:0-2020 GCA_964390785.1 uncultured Bdellovibrionales bacterium
ACTAAATGATAAGTGGGAAAATGACGAAGATTATTTGAAATGGTGTTATCAATGGATTGACTTACTGTTAAAAAAACTTAAAAAAAGTGGGAGTTTGTATATTATGACTTCCACTCAATTTATTCCAAATTTTGATATTTATTTAAGAGATAAGATTGAAATATTATCAAGAATTGTATGGTCTTATGATAGCTCGGGAGTTCAAGCAAAAAATTATTATGGTTCAATGTATGAGCCAATTTTATTTTGTGTAAAAGACAAAAAAAACTACACCTTTAATTCGGATGACATATTAGTTGAAGCAAAAACTGGTTCAAAAAGAAAATTAATTGATTATCGAAAAAATCCACCACAACCATATAACACAAAGAAAGTGCCTGGTAATGTTTGGGATTTTCCACGAGTAAGGTACAGAATGGCAGAATATGAAAATCATCCTACTCAAAAACCAACAGCTCTTTTAGAAAGAATTATTAAAGCAAGCACAAATGAAGGTGATGTTGTTTTAGACCCATTTTCTGGAACTTTGTTGCGAAAAAACTTAATCGCAAAAGTGTTGGAATTGAAATAAATGAGGATTATGCTAAAATTGGAGTAAGGCGTGTTTTGGAACAATTTAAGTTAAATGGAGAAGATTTAATGCCAGAACCTAAAACTTATCAAATTAAGAATACTCAACAACAAACATTATTTGAGGCAAAGCAAGAATATGAAGCATAATTTTACAAAAACGATAAAAGAAGTATTGGAAAAATACTTTGGTGATAATTCGGAACAAATTTTTAAGAATAGTGAGTTAATTCAGTATCTGAACATCAAAACAGTTTCAGCAGACAGAGGTTCAAAATCAAGAGGGAGTTTTGCAAATATTTATGCAATATATGTTTTGATTGAAGATTACATAAAAAATGGATTTCATAAAAAGGGAAAATACTCAAAATATGACGGAGCAATATTTTCAGAGCTTTTTAAAAGACAAAGAGAATTACCTTTTGGAGCAAAACTACAAAATCACGCATTAAATCACAGAATGAACCAAGAGTTTAAAAAGCATTTTTCAACCTGTGATTACATACCAATTATTAGAGTAGTTGAAACTAAAAGATATTGGATTAACGAAAATTTATTAGTTGTAAAAGCGAACAAAGAAAAATTCAATTTGGCAAAAGCAACAATTGAAATTATTGACAAATATATTGAAACAAAGAAAAGTGCTTTTGATAATTTTATTAAAACAAGTGAGCAATTTAAAACTATCGAAACAGAACAACCAGAAAAAGTGAAAAAGTTTATTTTATCGCTTATTAAACCAAACATTGATGCACGTATTTTTGAAATCGTCAGTTACTCAATCTTGAAAAATGATTATAAAGAACAGAGTATATTTTGGGGTTATAGCAATGATAAAATAGAGGAAGACAATTTAAAACTTTATAAAACTGGACGAACAAATGCCAATGATGGTGGAATTGACTTTGTAATGAAGCCATTAGGTCGATTTTTTCAAGTAACAGAAACCACAGACGTAAAAAAATACTTTTTAGATATTGATAAACTTGAAAAATTTCCTGTAACATTTGTAGTAAAATCAACAATACCAATTGATGAATTAAGAGATAGCATCCGAGACGGAGCAATTGAACAATATACCGTTGAAAAAGTGGTTGAAAAATATATGGACTGCATTGAAGAAATAATAAATATTGACAGCCTAAAACAATCACTTGATAAAGTTGAAAAAGAAAAGAATTTAGGAAATGTATTATCAGAAATCATCAAGCAAAGCAAAGTAGAATTTAACTATGAAGAAGATGATGATGATACCGAAGATGAATAAAAACGGTGTAGAACAATGTATATAGTTAATGGCGGTATTTGTGCTAATATAAAGCGTTTAACATCAATTGAAATTTCGTGCTAATTTGAAAATTTCGTGATTTGAAGTCCGCCACTAACCATATACTCACCGTTCAGATGAATGCCTCCGGCGATTCATCTGAACGGGGAAGGCTAAAGGCTG
>CAYMLA010000539.1:0-2013 GCA_964390785.1 uncultured Bdellovibrionales bacterium
GGAAGCCGTTTCTGATGGGATTAATCAATTTGGTGGACATGATAAGGCGGCTGGTTTTGAGCTTTCTGTTGAACAAGAATCCAATTTTTTAAAAAAGTTAAAGCAGTTTTATTTGATGCAATCAAAAGTGAATAGACAAGAGCTGAATCAAATCGAGTATGATGTGGAGTGCAGCTTAAATGAGATCAATAAAAGCATGATGAAGTGGCTTGATCATTTAGAACCCTATGGTACAAAATTTGAGACTCCTCTTTTTTTATTTCGTTTTTTAGAAGTGGTTCAGGTTAAAGTTTTAAAAGCGGGACATTTGAAGCTTATTGTTGGAGGTTTGAGTTTAGAAAAAAAAGATGCTGTTTGGTTTGCTCCTCCTCAGAATCACGAGGTTGTAAATTCTATTTCTCAAGGAGATCAAATTGATTTGATTGCTTTTCCCCAGTGGAATGTTTATCAGGGAGTTTCAAAAATTCAGTTAATTGTTCGTGATTTAAGGTTTTCTTTTGGAATTAAAAAATGACAATTGAAAAATGTGTTGTCTTGTTATCAGGTGGTTTGGATTCTACGGTTAATCTTTATCAGGCTTATCAAGACTATGAGATTGAATTGGTTTTGACTTTTGATTATGGTCAAGTGGCAGCCTTAAAAGAAATTCAATGTTCAAAATCCATTTGTCAAAAGTTAAAATTAAATCATCGGATTCTTGATTTGGGTTGGATTAAAACATTTTCTCAATCTGCTTTGAATCATGGTGAAATCCCTGTTGGAAATGAAATTGATATAGAAAGTCATCAGATTTCTCTCGAGAATGCTCATAAGGTTTGGGTGCCTAATCGTAATGGAATATTTTTAAATATTGCTGCTGGCTTTGCTGAAGGGCTTGGGGCGTCTTTGGTTATTCCAGGATTTAATTGGGAAGAAGCTCAAACATTTCCTGATAATTCTGAAGAGTTTGTTTGTTCTGTTAATAAAAGTTTGTTTTTTTCTACAAACAAAAGGGTTCAAGTGAAGTGTTTTACATTGGAATTGTCTAAATCTCAAATTGTAAAAGAAGCGATAAAATTGGGAGTTGATTTCAAGCAAATTTGGCCATGTTATTTTTCAGGTGAACAGTGGTGTAGACAATGTGAGTCTTGCCAGCGTTTTTTGCGAGCCATAGATGAAAATAATTGAATTTGGGTGTAAAATTTTAATTTTTAAATGGAAGGCATGCCATGAAACTTTATTGGATTGAAAAAGAATTTGTTTATGATGGGTCTCAATTGCGTTCGCAATTTGCTTATCTCCAGTATCATTTACTTGGTGATTCGATTGTTTCATGGAGAGGCCCCTGTCGAATTCCTAAAGAGAATATTGTTGATGGAGAAGATTTGATTCAAGGCTCAAGCATTCAAGGAAGAGATATGCTTCATTTTATCATGGAGTTATTTAATCGATCTTTATTTTCTTCAGTTTGTCTTCAACGTCTAATGGCCTCGATAGTCATTGATTTGATCAATGAAATATTAGTGGTTTCTGGCAAAGAAAAAATAGATTTTTTAAGACGGGGAGATGATATTTTTTTTAACGAAGGTAAAATGAGTATTAGTGTAGCGACAGTTAGTCCGTTTTCGGCTATGGTGCATTTTGCTTTGAATATCACCAATGAAGGAACACCAGTTAAAACCTGTTCCCTTTTTGATTTTGGCATTGATCCAAAATCGTTTGCAGAGCAACTGATGAAACGAGTTGCTGAAGAAATTAGAACGATTGAAGAGGCCACTCAAAAAGTGCGTTGGATCAAGTGATCCAAAAAGGACGTTGGATCAAATGATCCAAAAAGGGCGTTGGATCAAATGATCCAAAAAGGGCGTTGGATCAAGTGATGTCTTTTTGAATTAATTTTTTTCGAGCATTTGTCAGATGATTTCGAACAGTCAGTGGAGAAATATTGAGTTTTTGAGCGACTTCTTTTGTTTGAAGTTTGTTTTTATGAAAATGCAAAACAAGCTTTTCTGTTGAAGACAAGACTGTATTTTC
>CAYMLA010000540.1:0-2009 GCA_964390785.1 uncultured Bdellovibrionales bacterium
GAATTGAGAATTTTTGAGATTAATGGGATAGTTTTTATTGATTTATGTTTTATAGAATAGACAAGAGGAGACAAAATGGATCAAAGAAATCAAAATTCAGACGCAAATAGTTTTGCTGAATTATTTGAGGGTTCACAAAATTCGGTGAGCGTTCATCTTAATCCTGGACAAAAACTTTCAGTTCGAGTGATTTCAATTGGAAAGGATTTTGTTTATTTTGATACTGGAACACGAATGGATGGTGTGATTGAAAAAAAAGAGTTGCTCGACCCAAATGGGTCTTTTCCCTATATTGAAGGAGAAATGATTGATCTTTATGTCGCAAAAGTCAGAGGGGGAGAAGTTTATTTATCTTCTAAGGTGACCGGTTCAGGTGTTGTTTCTCATGTTCGTGAGGCTTTTGAAAATGAATTGGCTGTTGAGGGAAAGGTAACTGAAGTTTGTAAAGGGGGACTTAGGGTCGAAATAAATAAAAAATCTGCATTTTGTCCGATCAGTCAAATTGATTCAAAGTATGTTGAGGATGCATCTGCTTTTGTTGGAAAAACGTTTGAGTTTTTAATCACTCAATTTGAAGAAGAGGGACGTAATATTGTTGTTTCACGAAGAAAAGTTATTGAAAAACAAAATCAAGAAGCCAAAGATAATCTACTCGAAGATCTTCGTATCGGGCAAATATTTGATGGGAGGGTGACTAAGTTGATGCCTTTTGGTGCTTTTGTTGAGTTAGTTCCTGGTACAGAAGGAATGGTGCATATTTCTGAACTGTCTTGGGCAAGAGTAGAAAAGCCAGAAGAGATTCTTCAAGTCGGTGATTCCGTTCGAGTTAAAGTGTTGTCTGTGACTCCCTCTGAGCGTGAGGGAGATTATAAGATTTCTCTTTCGATTAAACAAACGTTGAGTCATCCTTGGGATAATGCTGAAGATAAGATTCGAGTGGGTGAAGTATTAAATGGAAAAGTGACCAATATAACTAAGTTTGGAGCCTTTATTGAAATAGCAGAAGGGATTGAGGGTTTGGTGCCTCTAAGTGAAATGAGCTATGTAAAACGAATTCATCGTGCTGAAGAAATTGTCAATCGGGGAGATATTGTTCCTGTTCTTGTAAAGGAATGTGATTTAAATAATCAAAGAGTTCTTTTGAGTATTCGTGATGCGGAAGGAGATCCTTGGTTGATGGCTCAAGAAAAATATAAACCGGGTCTTTCTTATCAGGGAAAAGTTGAGAAAATTGAACGTTACGGTTTATTTGTTTGTTTAGAGCCTGGAATTAGCGGCTTATTGCATCGTTCAAAATTTAAAGGAGTTTTAACTGGTGAAGTTTATGAGAAAGCAAAAGTTGGAGATATGGTGCGGGTTTTAATTGAAGGATTTGATTTGGCTGAGCGTAAGATTTCTCTTGGAGTTATGGGTGATGAACAAGAGAGTGAAAATTGGAATCAATATAATTCGTCACAAACAAGTTCATCTTTTGGATCGCTTGGTGATCAATTACAAAAAGCCATGAATAAAAAAAAGTAAATTTAATTTTTTTCGTTTGCAATTTTTTGTTTGATTTTTGTTTGATCTTTGATTTCCCCTTGAAAAAGAAAGTTAATTATTTTAGAAAGATTAAAAATTTACAAGGGGGATGTGTGAAGTTATTTAATGGTCTAAGTTTAATTTTTGTTTTAATTTTTGTGTTGAATTGTTTTTCTGTTTTTGCTGCTGATGACGTAAAAGTGAAAGCGGGAACTTTTGGAGATTATTATTCTGTTCTGGGTCATAATACAGAAAAATTAGAAGGGAAAGAAGGGTTTTGGTTTCGTAAAATTTGGCTTGAAGCCAGTCGTAATTTTAACGATGAATTTACCGGAAAAGTTCGTATTGAATCAGCAAACCCAGATGTAAATTTAACTGAAGGAGAAGGTCCAGATCCAGGTACAGGTACCGATTTATCTTCAGATGAAGCGAACGGATACACTAAAGAAAAATTGAACACATATATTTATGATGCTTGGGTGCAATGG
>CAYMLA010000541.1:0-2004 GCA_964390785.1 uncultured Bdellovibrionales bacterium
TGTACGAGAGTCTACGGGTTCAGCCTTAGCCTGTTCGGGACTCATATAAGGAAACTTTCCTTTTACCATTCCCGCTTTTGTTTGCTCTAAACCAATTCCAGCCTTTGCAATTCCAAAATCTATAATTTTAACCCCACCCTCAAATCCAACCATAATATTTTGAGGACTCATGTCTCTATGAATAATATTTAAAGGTGTTCCTGATGATCCATCAATACAACGATGAGCATGATCTAAACCGGCAGAAACCTCTTTTATAATGAAAATCACTTGCTCAATAGATAAGCGTTGCCCCATTTTACTTCCACGACGAACAATCTCTCTTAAATTTTTTCCCTCAACATATTCCATAACTAAGTAAAATTGGTTTGCCTCAACACCAAAATCATAAATTGAAACAACGTTGTTGTGATTGAGATGAACTGAAACCTTCGCCTCATTGATAAACATATCTTTATATTCTGTATGATGAGAGTATTGAGGAAGAATTCGTTTTATTGCTACAAATTTATTGACACCAACCGCTCCAGTGAGCTTTGCCAAAAACACTTCGGCCATCCCACCTGAGTTAATCTTGTCCAATAAAATGTATTTTCCAAATCGTTCAAAATTATTTGACACAGTCTTCCTCGAATTAAAACTATCTATAAAATTATCGGTTGAATATACTCGTAATTTAATGTTTAAAAGAAATAAAAGGACAAAAAATGAACTGGATTGGACTAACAGGCGGCATAGGCACAGGAAAAACAACCGTGGCTGAAATTATTCAAACCTTTGGTCTAGCTGTGATTGATGCTGATCAGTTATCTCAATCTATTTTACAAAATTTAGAAAAACAAGTTCTCTCAACTTTTGGCCAGACATACCTTGACCAATACGGAAAACCAGACCGAAAAAAAATTGCCTCACTCGTCTTTAATGACTCTAAAAAAAGAAAACAACTTGAAGACTTAATTTACCCAGCCCTCGCTGTTCGTGTTGAAAAAGAAAAAACCCGACTAAAAAAAGAAGGACACACCTTCTCTTTTTATGATGTACCCTTATTATTTGAAGCCAATCTTAACAATCAATTCAATAAAATAATAAACGTACACTGTCCCCTTAAACTTCAGTGGAAAAGACTAAAAAACCGAGACCATTTAACAGACCAAGAAATTCTTTCTCGATTAAATGCACAACTTTCCAATAGCTTAAAAAATCGATTCAGCCATTATATTATCGCCAATATTTCAGACAAAAAAACACTTGAAGCTCAAGTAAAAGCAATGCTCAATTGGCTAAAAAAAACTCACCATGCCCAAGTGTAACCCAAAAACAATGTCGCAATTAAACTATTAAAACCCCAAGAAACATCACTTTCTAAACGAAAGCTCATTGGATCGTACCAAGAGTATTCAATTCCTCCGCCACTTTGAATTTGAAAATTCTGATAATTCAAAAAAGTAGCAAGTCCCTCATCTCCATGAGCTAAAATAGACAAACCAACGCGGTAAAAAGGCCTTATGCGTTTGTGCGAACGAAAAATCCAAACAAAATCATAAAACCCTTGCCCTAAAGAACTTGAAAAAAGATTAAATCCCAATTCTCTTGCTGTTGACGATAAATAAACAATTCTATAACTCATCCCTAGAGCCCCTATCCAATCAACATCCTCTTCCCCATGATCGCCATAACTCATTCCTATTCGAGGAGAAATCGATTTTCGATAAGAGTAAAAAAAATCTTCAAGTTCCAAATGAATATTTTCTTTTACCTTAGACTCAGTAAGATCCATGGATTCAAGTTCATAAATCAATTTTGGATCAGATTCAGTGCTTTGTTTTGTCGCGGTTTCTTCTTCAGAGTTTAAAATGGGTGCAGGATTTGAAACGGCCATAAGATCAAAACTTAAACAAAATACAATTAGAGATAACAAACTCGACATAATCATAACGCGAACTCCATGGCTGCTGCAAAACAGATAAAATAGAATCCCTTTTTCTATTTCGCAGCAACATCTGT
>CAYMLA010000542.1:0-1992 GCA_964390785.1 uncultured Bdellovibrionales bacterium
ATTGCGTTAAAATTAAAAGAAGTATTGGGATTATCTGATTTAAACCAGCTTCCTTTGTCGTTTGATATTGCATGGTATGAACAAAAAGCAATTACGGTTCTTCTTGCTCTCTTGCATTTAGGAGTCAAAAATATTCGATTAGGACCCACTTTGCCTGCTTTTATTTCTCCAGGTGTGGCAGAAATTTTAATTGAAAAATTTGATATCAAACCAATTTCTAACCCTGAGATTGATGTCGAAAACATGATGAGCGCAAGTTGATTCTAAGTGGTGGCTGTATTGCACAGCCACTCTATAGTTTCACTCTATTTTGATCGCGTTATGCTTTTCTATAGCGAAAATAAATCCATATCAACAGTCCGAAAGAAAGTAAGATGATCCCCCAAATGGTCAACCAAGGAGATAGATTTTGATCATAAGATGCGGGACTACGATTTTGGTTGAGCAGTTTTTGGGTGTAAAATTGATCTTCTGGACAGTCATAACTGATGATAACTTGAGTTCCTTCTGAAAGTGCGGGTTCAAAAACAAGTTCATTTCCATTTTCAATATTGATGGACGTTTGAGTAGGTTCTGGAATGATTTCAACTGAGGGAAGATTTACTGGAGTGCATTGCAATGTGATTCTTGCGAGTGAATTAATGATTTTATCTCTAAAGATTTTTAAATTTTCAGAAGGATAATTTGTTGAGCAAATATTTCCGATAAAGCCTTTTGTTTTTCTCGATATATTTTCATAAAAGGTTCCATAATAAGAGGGAACTCCTTCTGAATCTTGCTCGTTTTTACAATTGAGATCACCGGAACGTACGATAATAGAATTGAAAGTGAAATGGCTATTAGAGCCAAATTCAGTTTTATATTTGCTTATCAAATTATTTGGTTTATTGAATTCTGTTATAGCTTTATATTGATTTGGATTAAGCTTTTCAATTCCTCCAACAGATCGTTCATCTTCGTCAGAAATTAAAATGACACTTTTTGCAGCATTCTTTCTAAAACAATTGGTGAGTAACCAGTCTCTGATGGCGTAATTGGCTGCTTTGATCCCTTGTTCATCATTGCTTCCGACACGAGGTAAATCGGGAGTTGGTGGGGTGTAGTTGGGAGGAAAATGAATGTATTCAATCATTGTTTTAAAAACATTATGTAAATTTTGGGTTGATGGTGTTAACACATGAGATTTTGGACTTGTCAAAGGCCAATAAAATGGTTTTCCGCAAAGATTGTCATTGTCACAATCGGTTGATGTAATACACATTTGCCAATCAATGTTCCAGCTAGAGAGTTCAACAACAAAACCATTTAAGGCATTGGCAAGTTGTTTGTTTTGAACGTACATAGATTCTGAGTCGTCAATCACAATAAGAAGATCAACTTTATGGGCAGCAGCAGGAACTGTTTCGATTTGCTCAATTGGAATGACATTGATTGGACAAGCAATGGTTTGACAAGAACGAGTTGAATCCGGTTTGATTGCTGTGCATAATGAGGGATGAACAATTTCATTGCTTTGATCATTAAAGCAATTCACAGTTCGAGATTGGGTTCCTGTTCCTCCACATTCACCAAAGCAAGTTATGCTCCAAGGTCCTGTAACCCAACTGTAGGTTGAGTTGCAAGGCTCTGTATTGCATTCTTTTTGATCATGAGGTTTTGGAGCGGGACAAAGGCTGTCAGAAACAGGAATAGTCCCATTTTGTACGCAAGTCACTTCACGTGTTGCGCTACCGATTTTTCCACATGGACCTTCACAATTCCCCCAAGGTCCAGAAATCCAAGAGTATTCTAAACAAGGGTCTTCATTGCACGGTTCGTTGTCAGTTGGAGCTGTAGTTGTACAGAGTTCTCCTGTAGGATCGATTTGTTGGATTGAACTTGTACAGACAACGTCTCTTAAGCGTATTCCTCCGCCACATTGAGCAGAGCATTCTCCCCAAGATCCAGTGACCCAATCCCAAGTGCAATCTTCATTTTGACAAGGTTGTTCAT
>CAYMLA010000543.1:0-1987 GCA_964390785.1 uncultured Bdellovibrionales bacterium
ACGTCGCAGTGAGATTTGAGCGAAGCCAACGAAAAAGTTGGCTGTTTTGCAGCAGGCACTTACTATTTGAAAAGTTTTTATAAGATGCTTCCTGCATCTATTCGATTTCTTTTTTGGGAAGTGATACTTTGTATTCGATTAAGTCATTTGTTTTAACTTCGATGTCTAATTTCCCATTGTGTTCTTCTAAAATTTGCCGGCAAGACAATAAGTTTATTTCATTTTCGTCATTAAGATGATCTTGATTCAAAGTGTAGGGGCAAATTAAAGTGATTACAAAAAGTTGATTTTCAATGCAATTCAGTTGAATTGAAATGTTGTATTCTTTTAGAGGTGTTTCTTTTGGAAAATAAATAAGCGCATAGTTTAAAATGTTACAAAAACATTGAGTGAGTTTGTTTTCAAATCCTTTAATCAGTGCATTTTCTTCGCTTGATTTGAGGTTTATTGTTAAGCCCAGTGATTTACTTTTTATTTCAATAATACAAATGGCTTTTTCAATGACTTTGTTTAAATTGAGGGTTGAATGCGTTGATTGATTTTGAATTCTAGAGTAGCTGAGAAGGTTTTGAATAATTTCTTTGCAGCGCAAAGCGCCTTTTTCCATTTCTAAAATATCAGAATATATAGAATCGTTTGATTCGATTTCCATTTTTATGAGTTGCAAAAATGAAATGACGCCCCCGAGTGGATTGTTAAGTTCATGAGCCATGCTGCTTCCAATCGTTCCTAGTTCAGCAAGCTTGGCTGATTGCAGAATTTGAAGTTGTAGATCTTCTTTTTGAGTCACATCATTAAAGAGATTAACGAACATCGATAAACTTAAGTTTTCAATGTAAATAGGATAGCTTTTTAGTTCATAGAATGAAGTGCTTCCATCAAATGTGTTTAATTTAGGGAGTTTGAATTTTTTTCCAAGATAAGGTTTAATGGGGCCTATGTTTTTTGTAAAAAGACTTTTAAAGCATTCTTTTCCTATAAGATTTTTTGCCTCATTATTTGAGGCTTTATTAAATGATTTGTTTGTTCTAAGAATTACCCCAAAGGAATCCGTTAAGCAAAGAGGGCTGGTGATGGCATTAAAAGTGTAGTCCCATTGTTGTTTTATAATTGATAACTCTTCAAGCTTTAAAAGACGATCTAAACTTAAAGTGACCGTATCGGAGATTTGTTGTAAAAAATTTTTTTCATTATTTAAAAAAGGAAGATCAGATTTTCTTCCAAAAGAAAGGGTGCCAATTTGATTTCGATTTGAAATCAAGGGAACACTGAAAATTGAATCCAATGATTTATTGAGGTCTAAAGGCGGCTGATTTGAACTTGATTTTTCAATAGCAATATGTGTCCAGTCTAATTTATAGTCAAATTTTAAAACATTTGTAAGCGGTGTTTCCATCTCAGAAATTGATTTTGACTGATGGATGGCGATAAGGGATTCTTTCATGTTTTCAAGTTGTGAAAGTGTTGTGGTAAATCTTTTTTTTGATCGATTGATGTTTTGTTTTTTTATTTGAATCTTTTTTTCAAAACCAATGAGATCTTTCGTAAGATGAGTTATTTTTTCTGTTAATAATGAAGAAAGGTTTTCATTATAAATTGAATAACTGTATTTTTCGATTGCATCAGTAACAGCTTGATTGAGTTTGTCGATGTTTTTTTTATTTACAACCTTGTAGAGATTACCAATTTGTGTAAGCTCAATTAAATTTATAGGAGGATGATCTAAAATAACTATAATAAAAAGAATATAGGGAGAGAGGTTTTCGTAATGACGAAGAATTTGATAGCACTGATGATCCGGAGTTGTTGGATGCTCAATGAGAATCACTTGTGGTTTTAAATTTGAAACTTGAGATAAGACTTCTTCGGGATAAGAAAGATAAGTCGCTTCAAATTGATAATTCGAGTCTGGAGTTCCAATAAAAAGAATACTGGAATTCAGATCTTGATGAAGTGACTTTGTTGAAGGAGTTTTTTTCGTTAACAT
>CAYMLA010000544.1:0-1978 GCA_964390785.1 uncultured Bdellovibrionales bacterium
AAATTAAAATCAATAGGAAAGAAGAAATGTTGATTTTATAATAAACTCACGCTAGTAATTCGGTGAGCTCGCAAGCTCGGTTCACTCACCCATTCCTTTTTCCCCCCATGGCCAATCAATCAAGCCTGAGGCCATAAATGCAAAAAGCCCTCCGATCTCTGATCGGAAGGCTTTTCCTTAGTAGCGGGGGTAGTGTTGCTCAGCCCTTTGGGCTTCGCGAGTCCAGAAGGGGTGCTTTACTACCAGAAACCCTTACTCGCTCCTCTCGTATTGGCTTTTTTATTTCCAGTCCCTTACAAGAACTAGTTCTTGACGGTCCTGAAAATAAAAAACCCGGCGAAGAATTTCGCCGGGTTCCTGGTAGTAGACTATACGATTCAAATATCTAACCTCTATTTGATGAAGGATATATCCGATGTTGCTTATTTTTTGAACTTATAGGACAGATATTTGTGGGAGAACATGAGAGCAGGAACAGCTAACCCCGGACTTAATTCAGCAATTAATTTAATTTCAACTTAGAGGTCTTCAACCTGTCTATTGTAGACCTTATTTTCATGCTGATGAGTCCACTAATACTTGTGGTTCCACGCATCCGGCCTAATTTAACATATGTTTCGAGAAGAGTCCCGGGAACATAGGGTTGTTCTTTTTTCGTTTTGCGCTGTAAGGAAAATGAGTCGGTGGGGCATGTGCTGACACATAATCCGCAACCAATACAACGGGCCGGATCATGAAAGGCTCTAACATTGTCAAGATGGATCGCACCCATCTGGCAGCGTCCTATGCAGTTACCGCATCCTGTACAGGTGAGGGAGTTAAAGCTCACAAAAAAGGGGCTGGATACGCGGCTGGCCGGATTGTCATCCTGCTTAATGGATCGAAGCGCTCCGCAACAACAACCGCAGCAAGTACATATAAACAGAGCTTTCTTAGCATTGCTAGTATATTGACAAATTAAATGTGAAACGTTATCTTTGTGAATATTAACCAATATCCACAAAGCGATGAAACGAACAGACATCACATTGTTACCTGGCGATTATTCTCATCTTCAGAAGTTTATTAAAACCGGGAAGAAAACCGGTAAAGAATTAGAGAGGGCATATGTTTTGCTGGCACTACATGACAATAGGCCGTACAATGACATTGAGGATTATTATCACGTAAATCGGTCCACAATTTGGAGAATAGCTGAATGTTACAAGAAAGAAGGGTTGGAGCAAGCCCTTAAGGACAAGCCCCGGACTGGACAACCTAAAAAGTACACGGAGCGCCACGAAGCTGAAATAATATCATTAGCATGCAGTGACAGTCCAAAAGGCAGGAAAAGATGGACAATAAGACTTCTTACCGAACATTTGCGAAAAATTGAAGGATTAGAGAATGTAAATCGGGAAACAGTCCGGCTGACACTAAAAAAAACAAATATAAGCCTTGGTTAAAGAAGATGTGGTGCATTGCAAAACTCACAAAAGAATATCGAAGAAGAATGTATAAGCTCCTGGATCTATATAATCAACCCTATGACCCCTTAAGGCCGGTGGTATGCATGGATGAAAAAAGCAAACAATTAATTTCCGATACCCGTCAGCCAATCAGAATGAGCAAAGGGAAAGTAAAAAAAAATTGATTACGAGTATAAAAGAAACGGGACCAGGAATATTTTTGTGGCCGTTGAGCCTAAAGCTGGGAAACATTTTTTGAAAGTGACCGGGACTCGAACCAAAGTTGATTTTGCACTATTTATCAAGGAACTTGTCTATGGAATTTATAGCCAGGCCGAAAAGGTGATAGTGGTTCTCGACAATTTGAACACCCATTTTGCTAAATCATTTTACGAGGCATTCTCAAAGCAAGAAGCGGACAAATTATTGAAAAGGGTTGAATTTTACTATACACCGAAACATGCCAGTTGGTTAAATATGGCAGAAATTGAAATAAGCATGCTTGAAGAGGAGTGCATAGGCAGAAGAAT
>CAYMLA010000545.1:0-1976 GCA_964390785.1 uncultured Bdellovibrionales bacterium
ATAAAAGAATTATGTTCTCAATCGATGTGTCCATTTTTTGATTAAGTCCTGTTGACCAAACAACGACATGAGTTAATTTTTCATCATCACTTTCAATGAATCGATAGAAAAAAGATTGGCCCCAAGGATCTTTGGATATGGATCCATCAGCAAACTCTCTTTTCATCAAATGAATATTTTCTGAAGCAACTTTTCGAGCTGATATCAAGGAAGATTCTGTTGATTTTATGCGTCTTGAATGAAGACTAACCAATTGATGCCCGAGCTCTTCAGCTTGAATCTGAGCAAGTTGAGGTCGATTGTCGACCAAGGTTTGACTGATTATCCACCCCATCGACACTAAACAAATACAAACCAAACTGCTCGTTAGAATAAGATCTGATGTTTTAACTATCTGTTTTTTATTATTTTTTATCATTTTTATTTCATTTTTATAAAAATTATATATAGTCTTTATCGGCGAATAAAAATGTTTCTTTAAAAAACTTTTACAAAGAAGGCTTGACACGTCGCGCGACGAGATATAGATTTTATGTAAAGCGTTATTTTGTTTAAAATCTAAACTTATTATTCAAAATGACTGCTTGACAAGCCGTGGCGGTGAAGACTATTGTCCGATTTGAACGGTAAAGGGGGTTAGGGAAGAGAGCGCAGCGCATGATTTTGCTCAACATCTCCTTTGAAGAAAACCTAAACATCAATTAGGAGGAGAACTTTCCAATGGGAGGCATTTTGATTAATAACCAAAATAACACAAACTTAATGGGTGCAAGTCCAATGACTAGCATGAAAGCATCAACAAAAAGTAAAATTATTAAAAGGTATCAAAATAGAAAACTCTATGACACTCAACAGAGTTGTTATGTTACTCTTGACGATATCGCTAAAATGATTCGCGCAACTGAAGAAGTGACTGTTATTGATAACAAAACCAAGAATGACATCACTGCAGCAACATTAACACAAATTATTTTTGAAGCTGAAAAAAAAGCGGCTCAGTTTGCCCCTTTATTTACTTTACGTGAAATCATCCAAAGCGGAAATGGAAGCATTTCTAATTACTTAGCTAAATTAGGAGCTTTTCCTCATGACTATATCACACAAAAACCAGCTCCAGTTGAACCTGAAATTCAAGCCCAACCAACATCAACTGACGATCTAAAAGAAACGCTAGAAAATCGAGTCAATCCTCAATCTCAATATAATCCTGAATCAACAGCTAAGGTTGCAGCTGAAAAAGCGTCATTATCAACGCCTAATTTTGATAATGATGATGAAACTCCAAGTTTACCAACAAGCAGTAATTCTGGATTTAATAATTAAGCCTTTTTTAATTAATTGAAGCTGCCGCAAAATGGTCAAAAAAGTTGGCTGTTTTGCGACACTCCTCTCTAAAAACCTCTCCAATGAAGAAATGTTTTTTTACCATTGCCTTTGATTTGAACTTGTTTTTCTAACGCAAGGCGATCAGACGTAGAGCCAGATGAACTCAAACCCTGAACTCGAACAGAATACTCACCGCTTTTAAGATAAACACGAGCAATTTGAAATGTTCTAGGTAAAGTCGACCACTGACGCAAATCAGCTTGATCAGAAGCATGCATTGCAATTTGAGCAAGAGTGCCTAAAAGTTGATTTTCTTTTTTAAGACGTTCTGCAACGACTTCCTTTGCTACCATCCCAGCAACACGCTTGGCCAACAACGCAGCATAGGCATCCTCTAAAGTTTTAATGGCAACATCTTCCACACTATAAACAGGTTCAGTTATGACTTCAATATCTGAATCGACAATCATCTTTGCACGTTGAGTGTTTGAATAAACAGAATATAACTTAGGAAATCTAAAATTTTCTGGTCGTGGCCGTTTTCGAGGAGCCCACCCTTGTTGAAATACGAGAACAAGTTCGCCTTTATTTTTATCTTTCCATTCTGGTTTTATATTGATATTTGGAAATTGTTTTTTCCATTTTTGCCT
>CAYMLA010000546.1:0-1973 GCA_964390785.1 uncultured Bdellovibrionales bacterium
ATGCCGATCTTTCTATATCTAACACTGCAAATGAAATATGATGAAGCATGTGCATTCCTAATCCTCTTATTCTATTTAGTTGTCTGTTTTGCAACTTGCCTAGTGGCTGCTGCAAAAGAGTCAAATTTGAGGCGCGCGAGATCAAATCTCACTGCGACAACAGCCAATCTTATTCATTAACTCTCTTTTTATCAATAACCTTTAAATAATCTCTAAAAAATAACTCATCATCACAAAGCTCTTTCATCCCACGAATAGCGATTGATTCAGCTAAAACATATTTCTTCAAAACTAACAAATGATCCAATACCAATTTATATATTTCTTTAGTCGCAATTCCATCAGAAATAAGCTTTCGACCAAGCTGTACGAGTTTTTCGGGTTCCAATATCATTGACTGAACAGCAAAATCAAGACGAACGTAAGAATCCGATTTTTGAAGTTCAAGTGGATAAATTTTCAAAAATAACTGAGCTGGACTAACCAACTCAAAATTCAATAGAGCCTGTATCACTGTTTCAATAAACTTTGCATCTCGGCCAGAAATATTGCTTCCTTTTTCAAACAAATTCATAGCTCTTGCGACCTCTTTGTCTTTTAAAAACAATTTACCGGCGGCCATACAGGAAGCAACAACCACTTTTTTAAGATCTTCAGGACGACGATCCAATTTAAAATAAAAATCTAAAATTTCTTCAACATTATGAAAATTATGTGTATAAATAGCCAAAATAAACATTTGCTTTAAACGTTGAGCTGTCATTGGAAAATTTTTTGCAAAAACTTGAATGACTTGAAATGCTTTGTCATTATTTTTGGTTCGAATAAACACATCAAGCTGTCCTGATAAACAGCGATAATGAATTGGATTTAAGCTTAAGCCCTTTTCAAAAAAAACCAAAGCTTGATCAAATTGATCCAAATTGAGTCGCGCAATCCCCGCATAATAATAAGCAAGAGAAGGTGATTTATCCTTTTGAGATGCTTGAACAAAAATATCAACGGCTTTATCAAATTTTTTTTCCTCTAAAAAATTCTGGCCTTTGCGGAGCAAAATTTGATACTCACTTGGTTTCATTTTTGATAAAATAATTTTTTGAAAATAATCCTTTAAAGAACCCACCGGAAATGGTTTCAAAACATAACCGTCAATCTCTCCTTCTGCAGCCTCTGCAACGGCTGTATCTGTTTTATTTGATGTCGCAATAATATAAATTCTATTTAGCTGATCTGGATAATTCTTGACATGTTTTGGAACCAAAAAATCAAGTGCATAAACATTTTTAATTTCAAATTCAGAAAAGATAATTTCTGGTTTTTTTTCTAAAAGAATCGACTCACCTCGATAAAAATCAAAACCTGAAAAAATAGATGTGTTTGGAATTCCCATATCCACTAAAGCTTGCCTTATCGCATCTCTAAATGCCTTAGATGAGTCTATAATTAAAGCTTTTTTTGTACTTAAAAAATTTTTAACATCAATAGGATTATTATCCACTAACTTCCCTTTACTTTAAAAAACAATTCATCAACACATTCTTGATCATGACTAAAACTCTGAATAAACAATTCCCAAGATTTCTTGTCATATTGGGTGATTTTAACTAAAACTTGAATCCATTTAGAATTTAACTTATTAAATTCTTCAACTTTTGCAACTAAGGACAATTTATGAGCTTTCTGACTAGGAAAAATAAAAAAAACATCCAACGCAATTCGTGATAAAAAAGAAATGTCATCAAAAATGGGCATTTCTAACTTTAAATGGGTCTTGCTAAATTCTACAATATCAATAGGTCTAACAGGCAATTTCTTATTTTGAACTAAATCTCTTAAACAACAAACATGAAGCTCTAACATTTAACTCTCTCCTAAATGTTTGGCTGCTGCAAAATAGTCAAATTTGAGACGCGCGAGATCAAATCGAACGAGGCGTACATTAAGTACGTCGCAGTGAGATTTGAGCGAAGCCA
>CAYMLA010000547.1:0-1971 GCA_964390785.1 uncultured Bdellovibrionales bacterium
ATTTTGTTTATCATCTTGTTCCGTGGAACATGAAAGGAAATTTTTTATACCCATTAAATGATTTAGCAATCATTTATGAAGATATTTTTGCTGAACACGTTTTTAAGTATAATAAACGGCAAGAGCTTATGGAAGAAAGAGTTCCTTTATTAAATTGTAAATGGAATGATGTGTTGCATTTTTCACCTGTTGATCCAAGAACTATAGCATTAAACTTAAAAAAAGCAGGATGTACTTTTAATTTAGAATCTAAATTCTATAAAGTGCCAATCAAAATGCTTGATCCCCAGTTGACAGTTATTTTTAAGTACTCAAATGAAGATGGTTTTCTTTTAGAAGAAGAAGTAGAGCTAATCAATTTTAAAACTTTCGAGAAATATACAGCTTTTCCAACAGCAACATTAAACTGGTATAGGGATTGTGCAAAAAATAGTCGACATCCTTTGCTTTTTCATCGTGTTCCTCATGTTCTAACTAAAGGGAAAGTTGATATTTCTGATTGTGAAGTTACTGGGTGGTCGAACTCGTAAAATTCAGCAATACCCGATACAGGGTATTTTAAAAAACTTTCAGACTCTATAAGTCCGAACCCAAAACAACTCATGTATTTTTTCAAAGCGAAGCAGGGAAACTCCATTGACTCGCGTGTACATCTCAAATTGTTATAAAATGTGCTTTTGAGCAAGTTTTTTAATATTTTTTGCGAAAAATACAATTTTTAACTATCAAATAACTTATTGAAGTTGTTAATAGATGACTTTTTGTGAAGGACAGGGCCCAAAAAACCAGCTATTAACTTCGGGATTTTTGTTCAAGGTATTGAAATTCTTAAATTCTGAAAAATCAATTCCTCCACTGAATCGCAATAGCATCAAGATTTCTAACTTGAAACCTACCTCGCAGAAACCTTGAAAATGCGTTGGGCTCGCCAAGACTTTGTTACTATTTTGTTACCAGATTGCCTGAGAGATGCGTTAGATATGTTGAAATGAGCTATTTTTTTGCAGTTAAGTATTTAACGCTTGAAATTGTACACATATAAGTGTACAATAAGATATGAAGAAAAAACAGCTAGAAAAGCAACTAAAAAAATTTGGTTGGTGGAGGTATGACGAGGGAAGTAACCACGAAAAGTGGACAAATGGTGAGCTAAAAACTACAGTGCCTCGTCATCGTGAAATTAATGAAATAACAGCTAAGGCGATTGTTAAATTGGCTAAAGAAAATCCAGGAGAAGAAAAATGAGAATTGAAGGCAGAATCAAAAAAAGTGATAAATGGTGGGCTGTAGAGGTTCCTCTGCTTTCTGTCTTCACTCAGGGGAGAACCAAAAAGGATGCCTACAATATGGTTATTGATGCCATTGAATCTTTAGTTGATAAAAAAGGTTTTAGAGTAGATGTTCAACCCTCTGAAGATAATACATTTAGTGTTGGTGCCAATGATGAAGGAATCCTTATAGCCTTCGCGTTAAAACAACAGCGGGCAAAAAATAATCTTTCCATTCGTGATGTCAGTGAAAAAATGGGTTCTAAGTCTCCGTCAGCATATAGTCGTTATGAAGTGGGCACCGTTAAACCGAGTTTGGATAAATTTTCTGAGCTGTTACGAGCCATAAATGAAGAATTAGAGCCTGTTTTAAAAATAGGTTAAGCCTAATAATAACTTGTGGCCTTCATAAATCGTATTCTCTTGCTGCATGAATATTTGTAGCACAGGATTGCTAAGGCTAAATCTACAGCAATTTTTCTGGTGTTTGGTTATCCCTGTGCTACACAAAAACTCATCCACTAATAAATCCAATAGATTACCACAAAACAATTTTTTTTCATAGATGATGAATTTCACGAGTTCGACCACCCTAATTTCACGAGTTCGACCACCCCTCTTTGAAGCAAACCAGTGGGACGCTTTTACCTATTTCACAAGTGGTCAAACTTTGTCAATCTGATCCTCATTTTTTCTCTGTCTA
>CAYMLA010000548.1:0-1963 GCA_964390785.1 uncultured Bdellovibrionales bacterium
TAGAAACCATCAAACTTGTCCAGCCTTCTATCTCTATTTCACTTTTATACCATCCTCTGATATAATAAAATCCTAATCCAATTGAAAAAAAGCATGAGGTTTCACGGTAATCTTCGCTTTCTAAAAGCGAATCAAAAAACCTAAAACCTTAAATCTCCTTCTTTTTTCTTGTAAATTAATGAAACATCCCGCGTCTTCAACTCAATATCGCACAGTCTACTTAAAATGGCCAGAATCACTTCCAAAACAATGCCCATTATGTCAATCCGAGGTGGAAAAGAAATATCCCGATAATGGAAAAATTGTCCACACTCTTGAAGGTGATGTGAATCAGATTGTCTATCTTTATTCATGTTCCAATAATTATTGCCAACTTTATAAATCTGTCTTCAATCCCCATCCCCGATTTGAGTTTGACGGCTTTCTTTTTGGCAGAGATGTAGTTCAAAAAATATCGATCTATGGGATCAAAGAGAACTTTAAACCAACTGATATTCAAAAAGTGTTAAAATTAGAATATAAATTTGATATTTCAGAAAGTTCTATACGCCGAATTCTTCAAGTATGCACGGTTGTTAAGTCTCATGCAATTGATGCGGAAACTTTTAACATAATTCAGAAACAAGGTTATATTTTAATGGGAGTGGATGGTGAAGATCCCCAAACGGAAGGACCTGCTCTTTGGGCATTCATTGATTTGATATCTCAACGAGTATTGTTTACTATATATCTTGAAACTGCCCCTGCTGCAATTATACAAGAACAAATCAACCATATCATCAACTATTATGGAGTAAAAGTAATCGGGTTTGTCACCGACAAGCAAAAAAGCTTAGTCGCATGTATGCGAGACTATTTCCCTCAAATACCTCATCAATTTTGTTCATTTCATTTTTCTCAAAATTTGTGGAATCATATCGAATTAATGGATGGTAAACTTCATAAAAAAATCTCGAAAGTATTAAATACATCATATTTTCTGTCTTGTTCCGCTGATACTACCGTTAAGTTTGAAGAACATGGAGTATTGAAACCTTTTGAAGTATTTGCTCCAATTATTAAAGATTTAAAGAAAATAAAGAGAAAAAGAACAAAAAAGTTTGAAACTCTTCGGGGAATGTGGTTATATGAGCAATTAGATAAATATACCGCACAGTTAGACCAAGAAGCAGAACGATTACCTGAAGGATATCGAATGCAGAAAATATTTGCCCGTGAAGCTATTAAATGGAGAGAATGTTTAGATAATTTAAAGGAATTATTTAGCAATATTCAGGATTTATTCCGAAACTTCCAAAATATTTACCAAATACTCCATAACACTCAGATCTCACCTGAAATAAAGGAGGAAAAACTTAATCTTGAATTTCAAAAATTAGAAGATATTCTAAAATTAGCGATAAAAGATTATGATCGCAAACAATTGAAGTCATTTCGTCCCAGATCAAGCAGTACAATAAATAAGATCTACGGAGAATGGATTCGGTTATGGCATAGCTATCGAAGTGGTCTTTTTCAGTATATAGAATTTCCAAATCCAATTCAAACAATTGTGATGCTTGAGCAAGCATTTGGTCAACAAAAATCTCGCTTTTACGGACGCGTATCAAAGAAAAGAATAGGCCAAATGATACTATCTGAAGGTGATTACCATCTAAGGTTTGTGTTCTGTCACGAATCTGAACTTGAATCAGATGTTTATGAAGAAGCAATTCAATACAATTGGAAACATCTAAATTCCGTGCATAATAAACGAAAAAATGAAATTTCCCAGAATTGGTTAAGAAATATTGAAAAAATAGAAGGGATCATCGGAGTTTCGGCTCTTTTTTATGAAGAAAGATTACCGTGAAACCTCATGTTTTTTCTTTTTCTTTTTTTAAAACTATTTCTCTTTATTTTCGATTAAAACTTCATAAAGTAGCATTTCAACCCAAATAGGAAGATTTAAATCAGCAAGCAT
>CAYMLA010000549.1:0-1540 GCA_964390785.1 uncultured Bdellovibrionales bacterium
CATTGCGACGCACTTAATGTACGATTCGTTCGATTTGAGCTCGCACGCCTCAAATTTGACTCTTTTGCAACAGCCACTAACTATTAAAATGATTCTACTCTTGAATAAAGAAAAAAACCAGAGACAGACTCTCTAAAAAGAAATTAGCCACATTGCGCAATTAATTCATTGTTTCAATCATCTTTTTTACTGGAACTTCATAGAGATAAAAAGAACCCTTTTCATCCTCAGACTCTTCAAAAGTAAATGTTCGCCCCATAGCCTGAGTTAATCCTTTTTGAAAAACAGACTCAAACTTTTTATATAAAATTGAACTCATTTTTGGCTGACTTCCGGGGAAATCATGTTCAGAATTATAAATTAAAATAAAGGCTCCTCGACGAGATTCGGGGATGCTCTGCCAAGTTAAAAATTGATCATACAAAAGTTCTATTGGGTCTTCCTTGGTCGCTACAATAATATCAATTGGTGAGCCTGTTGCAGGAATGCTTTGAATGTCTCGAGTGAGATCAAGAAAAAAAGCAGATATTGCCAATTCAATAGCGCCCTCACGGAACCATTCAAAAGGAACAAAACTGGGAGCATAGTCATCATCATGCTGCTTAGAATTCATTAGCTCACGAATGCGTTTGCGAGATTCATGAATCAAGAAATTATGTCCGCTTTCCCCTAAATTTAAGTATGAATTATGTGTATAGGCAAGTAATGGTTCATACAAATGCAAAGATTTTACTCCTGGCGCCATAAGTATGATTCTTTCAAACAAATTTAACGCGTCCAAATCTTTTGCTACAGTTGATCCAACATATCCTCCAAAAGATAAAGTCATTAATTCCATTGGAGTATTGATGTTTAAATGCTTAATTACGGCCTTTAGTTCCCCCACCAAATCATTCATTAAATCAATCCCCTTTGGTTTATCAACGGAAAGGCTGAAAATTGGAAATAGCACATTGTATATGGGCATTGTGCCGTCAATTTCCATAAAATAAGGGGTTTCGTTCTCTTTCAAATGAACCAATGATTCAGGATGAGCGCTGTAAGAGATAAATAAAATAGAATAGTTTTCGCGCATCGTCTCAATAAAGGGTTCCCAATTTTTTGCAGAATAAATCAACCCATTGAGAAGAACCAGTGTTTTTGATGCTTTGATGTTTTGGTGATATTCATAGGAAACAACTTTGCCTTCGGATAGGCGCAAAAAACTTTTTTCAATGATAAGATCATTATTGTTTAATTCAATTGCTCCAGCATTAATAAACTGTAAAATTAAAATGCCAATTGAAAATAAAGATAATAATTTCATGTTTTCTCCTTGATTTTTTTAGAAACAAAGGATTAAAAAATCTATAGTATATTCTAAAAGAACTTAAATTAAATCACTCATAACAATCAATAAAACAGAATAATTAAATGATTTTGTAAAAATAACAATTTAAAATCTTCAACCGTATTTCGCAACAGGCACTATTTATTGGTGGGTGTAAAATAAGAAAAGTGGCTGTTGATAAGTGGCCATTTAGCAACAGACACTAGTTAG
>CAYMLA010000549.1:1550-1957 GCA_964390785.1 uncultured Bdellovibrionales bacterium
GGCGTACATTCTTAGGGTAAAAAAGAAGGGCAATGTTTTTTAAAAAAACAAATTTTACACTTTGGTTTTCGTGCCAGACAAAGTTGGCGTCCATGAAAAATAAGCCAATGAGACCATTGAATCCAATATTTTTGAGGAAGAAGGTTCATTAAATCTTGTTCAATTTTGACGGGATCTTTATGATTGGTTAGCCCCAAACGACGTGAAACCCTTCCGACATGAGTGTCAACAACAATGCCACTTGAAATTTGAAAAGCTGTTCCCAAAACAACATTTGCTGTTTTTCTTCCTACACCAGGAAGAGCAATTAATTCTTCTAAGTCTTGTGGGATCTCGCCGTTATATTTAGAAACTAAAATTTTACAACAGGCTTTAATGTTTTTTGCTTTATTTTTATAAATTTTTCC
>CAYMLA010000550.1:0-1949 GCA_964390785.1 uncultured Bdellovibrionales bacterium
TTCAAGGCTATGGTATTTCAACATGGTTAATGAATTCAACAAGTCCCGATGGAATGCCGCTTGTTATATCTCCATTGGTTGGAGATATTATTCCTTTTCAATTAATGACGGTCATCACTTTAACTGCTGGTACATGTTTCATTATGTGGTTAGGCGAACAAATTACTGAAAGTGGAATTGGTAATGGAGCAAGCATGATTATTTTTGCCGGAATTGCTGCGGGAATTCCTACAGGCACTCAGTCTTTGTGGACTTTGGTTGCTAATGGTGAAATGAGTGGATTGTTAGCTTTGATTCTAATTGGATTTATGGTTGTTGTGATTTCTGTGATTATCTTTTTTGAAGTTGGTCAAAGACGAATTCCGATTCAATATTCTGCGCGAGGGCAAGGTCGTCAGGCGATGTCAGCGCCTTCAAGTTTTTTACCTTTAAAAATTAATTTTTCGGGTGTTATTCCCCCTATTTTTGCGAGTTCATTATTGATGTTTCCAGCAACGATGGCTCAATTTGTAGATGTTCCCTGGTTGCAAAATATTCAATCTTCTCTAAGCCCAACGGGTTCAATTTATAATATTTTGTTTGTTGGTTTGATTGTGTTCTTTTGTTATTTTTACACTGAAGTTGTTTTTAATCCTAATGATGTTGCTGAGAATATGAAAAAATATGGAGGTTTTATTCCTGGAGTTCGAGCTGGAAAAAGCACGGCTGAATATATTCAAAGAGTTTTAGATCGTGTTACAGTTGGGGGAGCGATATATTTAAGTACAGTTTGTGTTTTGCCAACTATTTTGATTAATCAAGTGAATGTTCCATTTTATTTTGGAGGCACAAGTTTGTTGATTTTGGTCGGAGTTGCTCTCGATACAAGTCAACGGATTCAATCTCATTTGTTGTCATCAAAATATGATGGATTAATGAAGGGGGCTAAAATTAAAAGTCGAAGGGTGCAATACTAATGAATATTTTATTGTTTGGGCCTCCAGGGGCAGGAAAAGGAACGCAATCGGAATTATTGATTGAACGACAAGGCATGTTTCATGTTAGTACTGGTGATTTGTTTCGATCGGCCATCAAAAATCAATCAGAATTAGGGCAAAAAGCAAAGTCTTTCATGGATCAAGGACGATTGGTTCCTGATGAAATCGTCATTGGAATGGTTGAAGAAGCTCTTGATCGCGCTGAAGGACGTGGGTTTATTTTGGATGGATTTCCAAGAACACAACCTCAGGCTGTTGCTTTAGAAAAAATGTTATCCTCTAAAGGATTAACTTTGGATAAAGCAGTATTTTTAGAAGTTGAATCTGATCTTTTGGTACGACGTTTAACGGGACGACGTGTTTGTAAATCGTGTGGTGCCGTTTACCATATTGAAAATAAGCCAACAACAAAAGATGGCGTTTGTGATGCTTGCGGTGGAGAAGTTTACCAGCGTAGTGATGATAATGAAGAAGTGATTAGAACTCGTTTAAATGAATACGAAAACAGCACCAGCCCTTTAAAGGATTTTTATAAAAAAAGTGGATGTTTTGTTAGCATTGATGGAACTGGTGGAGCTGAAGCTGTTTTTGATCGAGTGAAAAAGTTATTAAACTAAAAGCTAGACATCGGTTTTTTGTTTTGATACCGTGTCCCAGCGCATTAGAGTTGTGGTGTGAGGTGTTTTATGAAAGTTAGACCTTCTGTAAAGAAGATTTGCAACAAATGTAAAATTATTAAAAGATGTGGAGTGATTCGTGTGATTTGCGAAAACCCAAAGCATAAACAGAGACAGGGGTAAAAAATGGCTCGTATTGCAGGTGTTGATTTACCAAATAATAAACGTATCGTAATTTCATTAACATATATTTATGGGATTGGACGCTTTAGAGCAAAAGAAATTTGCCAAAAGGTAGGGATTGAAGATCACGTTCGATCTAAGGATTTGACTGAGGAACAATCAGTTCAATTAA
>CAYMLA010000551.1:0-1946 GCA_964390785.1 uncultured Bdellovibrionales bacterium
ATGGACAATATATTCATGAAATCAATGCTGATTACAGAATTTATGTTCGAAGAAGCAAAAAGTCTCTCATCGTGTTGGGACGTCCTGGTGATGGCTTTTTTAGGTTATTAAGAGAAAAACTTAAATTTGGTCAAAGGGCATAGAATTATGTTGGTTGAACTTAAAATTAAAAATTTTGCAATTATAAAAAATGTGCGTATTGAGTTAACTCAAGGATTAAATGTCATCAGTGGAGAGACCGGCTCAGGAAAGTCAATTTTGATGAAAGCGATTGGGGCTTTGATGGGAATGAGGCTTTCAGCGGATATGGTTCGAGGTGGTGAAAAAACAGCGGTTATTGAAGGAGCATTTGATTTAGAAAAGAGGCCAGAAGTCATTGAAAGACTAGAAGAGCTGGGTCTTTCTGATGAAAATCATTTTCTCATTGTTCGTCGAACACTTAACAATAAGGGAAAAACGCAAGTTTATCTTAACGATGCTTTAGTTACGATGAATACGTTAAAACAAATTGTTTGTCCATTGGTTGAGGTGGCAAGTCAGTCTATTCCTTTGATTGAGTTTACAAGTCAGCATGAAAGTCAAAATTTGTATTCACGTTCTTATCATATGATGGTTTTGGATCAATATTCTGGTTGTATGGATTTAAGAAGAAACTATGAGATCAGTTATCGTCGACTCCAACAAATTGATCAGCTTATTTTAGATTTAAGAGAAAAGATTGAGCATCAACAAGAAAATTCTGATTATCTTAAAAGACAGTTAGAAGAAATTAATCGTTTGGGCTTGCTTCCTGGAGAAGAAGAAAGTCTTGAAAAGACAATTAAAGAGTTTAAGAACTCTAAAAAGCTACAAGATTTAATGGAACAATTGCAAGCTGAACTTTATGAAAAAGATCGGTCAGTGTTGTCTATTGTTCATCGATATGTTGGAGAGTTAGATGAATTGTCTTCTATTTTTCAATCAGTTGGTCCGATTCATCAGTCTTTGGATCAAGCTAAAACTTTTTTAGATGATGTTGTTTTTGAAGCACGAAATCTTGCAGAAAAGTATGATCAAAATGAGTCCAAACTCGATGAACTTGAAGAGAGTTTGAGTTTGTTAAGAAAGTTACAAAAAAAATATGGTCATTCGCTTGTTCAAATATTTGAAGCAAGAGACAAAATGGAAAAAGAATTGCTAACGATTGAGTCCTCAGAGCATTCCCTTCAAGAGTTGTTTGTTGAAAAAAAAGAGCGAAAAGCGATGCTTAATGATTTAAGTGAACAGCTTCATAAAAGACGATTCAGTGGGGCAGAACTTTTGACTGTTGGGGTTAATAAGGAGCTGGATGATTTGAATATGAGAGGTGTTTGTTTCAAAGTTGAAGTAGATAGGTTGAGTGAGTTAGGTCTTTTTGGAGCAGATGAGGTTGAGTTTCAGATTTCTACTGGAAATAATGAAGTGTTTCGTTCTATTTCTAAAGTGGCCAGCGGTGGCGAGATGAGTCGTTTATTGCTTTCATTAAAACGGGTTGTTGGAATGTCATCCTTTCCCAGAACATATCTTTTTGACGAAGTTGATAGCGGAGTCAGCGGACCAACGGCAGAAAAAGTGGGAAGAAAATTGAAGTCAATTTCTACAGGCCAACAAGTGATTTGCATCACTCATCTTCCTCAGGTTGCGTCTTATGGAGTGACTCATTTTCGAATAGATAAAAAAATATCTAAAAAAGAAATGCTGGTTGACGTTGTTAAGTTGGATAAGCCTCAAAGAGTGGATGAAATTGCGCGTTTAATGTCTGGAAAAGAAATTACGACGACCAGTCGCGCTCATGCTGAGCAGCTTTTAACAGAAACCTCTATGTGAGTTCGACAAATTCGTGGCGATTATTTTTTTCGTTACCACTAATATAATAAGCAGCAGGAGAGTCTTCGATCCAGCTTCCTAGATTGATTGAGTGAACCAAT
>CAYMLA010000552.1:0-1945 GCA_964390785.1 uncultured Bdellovibrionales bacterium
AAAATACAATTTTTAACTATCAAATAACCTATTGAATTTATTAAGAGATGAGTTTATTTTTGCAACATATTGTTGATCATGAGTGAAATGCCCGTGAAAACCTCGGCAGGGGTAGACTGGCCATTCATGTATGCGGGTGTTGTATAAATCTGATGAGTTTTGTCCGCCACATAGTCTGTGGTTGAACGGACTTCGTGGATGGCCCCTGTTTTTTCAATTTCAGCTGCGGTTTCTTTATCGTTTCCAATCGTAAGAGTGATTTTGTTTGAGCCCAAAACACGAGCCACTAAAGTGGGAGCAATGCAGATGGCTGCAATGGGTTTTTTTTGAGCATAAAACTCTTCAAGGAGAGACTGTAGCTTTGGATAAACGGTGCAAGCGGCACCTTTTTGGGCCCAATTTGAAAGGTGAGTGGCTGCTCCAAATCCGCCAGGTATAACAAGGCCTGCGTAGTCACTTGAATTGAGAAAAGTCAATTCTTGAATTTTTCCGCGAGCAATTCGGGCGGATTCAGTGAGAGTGTTTCTCTTTTCGCTCTGAATTTCGTTGGTGATAAAATGAATTGGGCAGTAATCTATGCTTGGAGCAAAACAGTCGTATTCGACTCCACAAGAAGCAATAGAGATCAAGGCACTTACGGATTCATGAATTTCACTTCCGTCTTTGTTGCCACAGCCAGATAAAACAACGGCAATTTTTTTCATAAATGGGCTCCTTCTTTTTACATTTATTTTAACAAAGGGTTTGAGGGGTGTGCAACAAACTCTTACCAAATTGCTTGGTCGCACGGTGAATTATTTTTTTTGAATCCTTGGGCTTGTGAAAAAGCACAAATTATTTCTTTCGTTAGAGGCTATAAATTAGCGGGCGAGAGAACTTTCCCCATAGCCCATTTCGACCACTTTGTGACACACCTCAATGACGTAAGTCTCTCTGTATTGGATAACTCCAGCCTGCTACCAGACTGAAGCTATACCCGATACAAGGTAAATTTCTTTAAAAAGAATGGACTACGTGTCATATAAATTTTAAGGGTTGACAATATGTCGCATTTTTGAGACACTTTTGAGGAATGAAAGTTGTCATCCTAGACACATGCCTAAAAGAAATAAATAGATTCCCAAATAACGCTAAACAAGCAGTATTTGAACTCATCTCAGACTTACAAGCTGGCATTCAACTTTCAATGCCTCTATCTAAACGAATGGAGGGTATGGGCAAGGGTGTATACGAGTTAAGAGTAAGAGATATAAGTGGAATTTATAGGGTCATTTACGTTTTCATTAAGAATGATGCCATTTATATAATTCACGGCTTTCAGAAAAAAACTCCTAAGACACCTATAAAGAACAAAGATTTAGCTATTAAAAGAATAAAGAGGTTAAAATGAAATCTAAAACATATACTAATATCGATGATCTAGGCTATGATTTAGGGCTTTCAAAAGAGCAGCTTGAGATAGCCAAGCTCAAAACTAAGTTAAAAAAGAAGATAGCCTCAGAATTAAAAAAACGAGATAACATCAATCAAACCACGCTGGCTGAAATATCTGGTTTATCTAGAACTGTAGTTTCGGGTATTATCAATAATAGTCTTCAGAGTGTCTCCCTTGAGCGCCTCATAAGGCTGGCAATTGCTCTAGATTTAACTGTGGACCTTAAAATCAAGCACGCAGCTTAAAAACACTTTATTGCTGACCTGTACAACACAAAAAATCATCCATTAATAAATTCAATAGGTTGCGAAAATGGAATTTCTCAAAAAATTCCAAATAAAGATAAAAAAAATAGTGATGTAAAGGAAAATGATTTAAACAATATTTAAAAAATTGCCCATTTTGGTGGTTTCCACTATTCGTATTCGCTTGTGGCATGAGTTTTTGTGTATTACACGCCTATAGAATAGAAATTCTGAAAAATGAGTTTAAACAAGTGGGTCAATTTTA
>CAYMLA010000553.1:0-1943 GCA_964390785.1 uncultured Bdellovibrionales bacterium
ATATACCCAGTTAATTATTGACCCTCATTATGAGGAAAAGCATGGAAATACAGTCAACGACGATGTTGTAATTGCCGTGGCAAAAAAACTTTATGGTGAAGTTCACATTCCCAAGGATATTGACGAGGATGGATTTCAATATTTTGTTAATGAGCTTTACTATAGAAATAAAAAATTTAAACTCATTTGGTTAACCCATCCCAATGAAAGCTATTTAGGGGTTGTAAATATTTATAGGAGATAAAGATGAGATATCCCAGCAAAAAAAAACTTAAGGAAATGAATGAAAAACTCAAAAACCTTGAGGGCTCTCAATCATTACCTGAGGATTCAACAGAGCTTGATCGATTCAAATATGAATTCTGCAAGAAAATCATTCAATACTTAATAGATGGTCGTCTAACTCAAAAAGACCTCGCTGACACTCTCCAAGTTGATCCAGCTATTGTAAGCAAAATTGTAAACTATAAAATTGATTGTTTTACGCTGGATAAATTGGTGAGTTACTATGAATTGCTTAATCCAGATTTAAAACTGGCTGTTTCATAGCCCCCTCCCCGTTCACTTGAGATCTGCCAAAGACAGGAGAATTGAATTTGCCAACCATTTTGCTTAAATTTTCCTCATTTGCAGATCTTAGTGTCGTGTGCTGATACGTAATATTTGACCCGATTAGACTTTACAATAGGGTCTAAAAATGACCCAATTAAAAGATCTAATTGAGTCAATATTTAATCCATTTAAGGAGTTTAAATGACGCAGAAACAGAAATATATATGGCAACATTCAAAATGGCCAAAATTTATCTGGGATAGCGAAGCCCTATTGCTAAGTTTGGGGGCAGCAAGAAAAAGCCAGGGTAAAATAATTGCACAAGCTGAATTTATCGGCTTGGAGGCACATGCTGATTTAATTGTCGCAGAGGCTTTTGCGACCTCGGCCATTGAAGGCGAAAAACTTGATCGAGATACAATACGCTCTTCAGTGGCAAAAAGATTAGGTCTTCCTACAGCAGGATTACCGAAGCAAGAAAGACATATCGACGGCCTTGTAGAGATGCTAATAGACGCGACAACCCAATTTGAAAAGCCATTAAATCCTAAACGACTTCATGGCTGGCAAGCTTCGCTTTTCCCCACAGGCTACTCTGGTATTAATAAAATTCAAGTGGGTAAATGGAGAACAGATGGCGAACCAATGCTGGTTGTTTCAGGCGCCTTTGGAAAAGAAAAAGTGCATTTTGAAGCCCCCCCATCTCAAAACATAAAACATGAAGTGGATAAATTTTTAAATTGGTGGGCAAAACCTCCTGAGCCACTAGACGGACTTTTAAGAGCTGCCATTGCACACTTATGGTTTGTAACCATTCATCCTTATGAGGACGGAAATGGAAGAATTTCACGTGCACTCATGGATATGGCTCTTGCTCAAGACGAAAAATCATCTCGAAGACTATATAGCCTATCATCACAGATCGTCGAAGAAAGAAATTCCTATTATGACATATTGGAAAATACACAGAAAGGATCTGGTGATATAACTCAATGGCTCGACTGGTTTTTAAAACTTTATTCGAGAGCGATAGAGTCTTCTGAAAAAATAATTCAAAAGGCATTAACTATATCAAAATTCTGGCAAGAATATAGTCAGCTTGAACTAAATCAACGACAAAAAAAAGTAATTCAAAAACTTTTAGAGGCTGAACCAACGGGCTTTATAGGAGGACTTACAAATCGCAAATATACCCATATTTCTAAAACCAGTCGAGAAACCGCCAAAAGAGAATTGGTGGATTTAGAAGCAAAGGGAATAATAATAAAAAATCCAGGCAGAGGACGCTCAACAAGTTACTCCCTAAACATGAATTTTTTAGAATAACTTGTATATATCAAATTGTTATAAAATGTGCTTTTGAGCAAGTTTTTTAACATTTTTTGCGAAAA
>CAYMLA010000554.1:0-1942 GCA_964390785.1 uncultured Bdellovibrionales bacterium
TTGGAATCATAATCCTAGTGGAAGCGGCTTTCCTTT
Organism: uncultured Bdellovibrionales bacterium; assembly: GCA_964390785.1. Classification (GTDB taxonomy): domain Bacteria; phylum Bdellovibrionota; class Bdellovibrionia; order Bdellovibrionales; family CAYMLA01; genus CAYMLA01. The sequence goes on from CAYMLA010000554.1 coordinate 37, forward strand.
TACTTTACGCTTGCCTCCTAATTTTCCCCCAAGCTTCACTAACGAAGCATGCTGGGATAACTCAGGTGGACTTTTTAGTCGAGAAACAGGACTCATTTATGAACTCTATGAACTTAATCCTATCAAGAAAACCGCTTCTGTTGTTAAAACTTATGAAATTAGAGGCACGGGGCAAGGATCAAAACTAAACGAACGGATAGGGACAAGCGCGTCTGGTTTTTCAACACTGAATGGCGCACTTCGCCCACACGAACTCAATCAAGCTGGAACTCCAATCCAACACTCTTATCACATGGTTGTCCCGCGTACCAAAAATTCACTTTCTCCCATGCTTATTTCGAGAAAAATACAATGGCCTTCCACGGGTGGTGATAATGGAGCAACAGACGCAAATAATAATCTCGGACCAATGCCTTATGGTTCTCTTGTGGCTATACCTCCAGACGTTAATCTTAAAAACTTAGGACTTTCTGAGCCTGGTTTAAGAATGGCTCAAGCAATGAAAAATTATGGGGTTTATATTATTGACGGTGGATACAATATGGCATTTAGAGCGGCAGAGCCGATAAGTGGAACAACTGGAACTTTAGTGAGACAGGATGTTAAAAAAATTGTTCCGCTCCTACGTCTTATAACGAATTCTGTCAATGGAGCAACGGCCGAGATTCCAATCGGTTCAAGTAATATCGCAACAGGTTCTATTGGTACGCCAACATGGCCAGCAGGAGGTGGTGAGCCTCTCGCACCAAATTGTGCTTTTGATTCAAATCAACCTTAATCTTGCGAAAGATTCATCGTTTGTTGAATTCTTTTACACGGATTATTTTTATTTCCAGCAAGACACTAAAAGATGAGCATGCTAAAACATATAGTTATAAACAGTTTTAATTTAACACAAAATAAAACTCGACTTGTATCAAGTTAAGACATTCAAAAAGCAATTAATATTCTTTTTTCTAGGCTTGTGATAAAATAGAACTATCTATTTTACAGATAAACGTAGGGGGAAATACTTTGAAATCTTTTTTCAATAAACAATATATTTTTGTTTTACCTGTTTTTATTCTTGTTATGAGTTCCCTCTTTGTTTTTTATCAAAACTGTGGTTCAGCTTTTGAAGTGGCCGAACTCGATCTTGAAGAGAATTCATTTGATGTTTTTGACCCTACCAGCACAGCAGATCAAACCTTTTTACTGGATGAAGATTCGCTCTCTTGATATAATTAAAGTCGAAGGAAATGTTGGAACCGTGACCAGTTGTAAAAGTGTTGATAGCCCAGTAAAGAATCTCAATTATTCTCGATCCAAACTAGATCCAAATTTTGACGCGAAAAAACCAATTTTAAAGACATCGAACAACTCTTTTTCCTGTCAATAAAAGACAATTGTTTAGCTTGAAAAATCCAGTTGCCCGTATTGAAGTTCTGAAAAAGTGCAGTGCATGAGTTTTAGTGTATCACAGGCACAATTTGTAGATTCCAGTTTACAAATTGTATAAATTGCGCTAATATATTGATATTATGCAAAAAAATAGACCGATTTTACGTAAAATTGAAGATCGTTTGAAAGAAAAGCGCCCTCTCATTCAAGTTCTCGTTGGTCCTCGTCAAGTTGGAAAAACAACGTTAATCCATGCCGCCCTTAAGAATAGGGGTATTTTTCACACGGCTGATTCACCAACTCCTATTGATGGTGCAATCATAAAGACCTGGTGGGCAGAGGCATTAAAACAAAAGCAGAACATTCTGGCCATTGATGAAGTGCAAAAGATAGTTGGATGGGCTGAGGTTGTAAAATATCTCTGGGATGAAGACAATCGCAATGGAAGAAATTTAAAAGTACTCTTGTCAGGATCTGCTGCTTTACTTCTGGAAAAAGGCCTCAAAGAATCGTTAAGTGGACGTTT
>CAYMLA010000555.1:0-1935 GCA_964390785.1 uncultured Bdellovibrionales bacterium
CTGAGAACTGAAGACTGAAATCTGTAGGCTGCGGACGAAGTCCGCTTTATGAAATGGTTATCATTTATTTTTGATTGTTTTGAGTAAAGATATTGATATATAATAAAGCGAAGTTAATAGTTTGAAATTTGGAGTTGTTGAATGAAAAGCATGACAGGGTTTGGGAGTCACGTGTTTACGTCGTCAAGACTTTGGTTAGAAGTGTCTGTTCGCTCAGTTAATGGACGTTTTTTAGAGAATCGAGTTCATATTCCGCGAGAGTATGTTTTTTTAGAAAATAAAGTGAAAAAATTAATTAGTCAGTTTTTTATTCGAGGCACGGTTGATGTTTATATTAATCGACGTTTTTTAGATTCTTCTAAAAAATATAAAGTGAGTTATTCTAAGGCATTGGCAAGTGAGTGGGTTGAAGCTTTTCGTGATTTGAGCAAACATTTAAAATTATCTGAAGAACCAACAATGAAACATTTAATAGTTGTTCCAGAAATTTTAAACATTGAAGAATTTAATTATCAACCCGTTGAAGAAGAACGGCATGTTTTACAATCAATTAAAAAAGCTTTTCAAAAATGTGAAATTGAAAAAAAGAGAGAAGGGGCTTCTTTAAAAAAAGAGATTAATCAACTCTTAACAGAGTTAAAGAAAAAAGTTAAAATAATGGAAGAGTTAAAAGCTGATGCCAATAAAAAACTGCAAGATCGTTATCAGCAACGTCTTAAAAAGATTCATTCCAGTGTTGAAGTTGATCCTCAACGTTTGGCTCAAGAGATTGTTATTCAGATTGATAAAGCTGATATTTCTGAAGAAATTGCACGCTTAAATGAGCACCTTCGCAGCTTCTTTTTTTTGGTGAAAGGTGTTAGTGTACAAGGAAAAAAATTAGATTTTTATTCTCAAGAACTTTTAAGGGAAATTAATACTATCGGTTCTAAGTCGGCTATTGCTCAATTGACACAAGTTGTAGTTGATGCGAAGACGATTGTTGAACAAATTCGAGAGCAGGTTCAAAATATAGAATGAAAACAAATATGATTATTGTTGCCGCTCCAAGTGGGGCTGGCAAAAGTACATTTGTTGAAAGGGCGTTAAGGGATTTTCCTATTCTTCAGGATACGACGACTTATACGACGAGAGAAATGAGAACTGGGGAATCAGAAGGGAATCCTTATTATTTTGTTTCTAAAAAAGAGTTTAAAAATCTGATTAAACAGGACTTTTTTGTCGAATGGGCGCAAGTTCATACCAACCTCTATGGTACGTCGCATAAAAATATTCAGGATATTATTTCTTCCAATCATGTTGTGATTATGGATGTTGATGTTCAGGGCGTAAAAACATTCAAGAATAAATTTCCTGATTGTATTCGAATATTTATTCTTCCTCCATCGATTGATGAATTGAAAAGAAGAATTTTGTTGCGAGATAAAATTATTCCTAAAGATATTGATGTTCGTTTGTCCAATGCTCTAAAAGAAATGAAACAAGCGGATCAATTTGATTTTCAGGTTATTAATGATGATTTAGATAATTCTTATGGTAAATTTAAGAAAATTATTGCGGATTTGCTCGAAAGCGACTAAATTCATGCTTTCAATACGGATTTGGAGGAGAAATGGCTAGAGTTACAGTTGAAGATTGTTTAGGGAAGTTGCACAATCGATTTGCATTGGTTTTACTTGTTTCTCGTCGTGCTAAACAAATTTTAAGAGGATCAGAGGTAACCGTTTCTTCTAAAAATAATCGATATATTGTTGGTGCACTAAGAGAAGTTGCTGCTGGTAATGTTTATTTTGATCGTCAAAATATGACTGAATCTGATATTCAAAGAGAAATAGAGAAAGACTTACGACGATAATTTTTTTAGTCGAGTTTAGTTGTCTATTTAGTACGTCGCAGTGAGATTTGAGCGAAGCCAACGAAAAAGTTGGCTGTTTT
>CAYMLA010000556.1:0-1926 GCA_964390785.1 uncultured Bdellovibrionales bacterium
ATGTCGAAGGACTTAAGCCGAGCTGTACTAGATGTGTTCAATAATGATATCCCTCGCCATGACCGTTTTTCTACCATCTGCCTTTGCGCTCTCAATTCCTTTGCGGCACAAAGCCTCAACAGCTTGACTCAAAACATCAACCGTCTCAGAAGACGTATTGCATCCACCCTGTTCCTTAATATATTTTTTGATTTTACTCGTCACAACTAAAGCATCAGCCATTTTAGTCCTCCAAAATAATTAAATTTTACACTTTAAACATCATAGAACTCATTGTCGTTTTCAGACAACTCCTTAAGAAAAAATTTTATCTTTATTGCGCACTGATCAAATATCTCTGGCCATAAGTCGAGAGCTGTTGGCCATTTTTAGAAAAAAACAATGACAATTTTTGACACAAGCCTCTTATTTTACATCTCAAGTTGAATTTTTCTTGCTTTATCGTGGCACTGGATTTGCTCTATTCAACTTTATGAAATTAATAACCACGCTCTTATCTGTTATCTCTTTATTCTTTGTTTTTTTTTATGAACCCCAATCCAATGGCTTTATTAAACAACCTTTTTTTGAAAAAGCGCAACCACCACCAAATAAAACATCCAACCCATCAAAATCCAAAAACCCTCATTTTTTAATTTTACAAGCTATTGACATTTATGCTCCAAAATTATCAAAAGAGGATGTTTTAAAAGATCCAAACAAGAGAATATCAGAAATTTTCGCGATCAATCCAAATTTTAAAGACCGCGTGTCGTTTTGGTTTGATATTTACACCAAATACAATTCGAGCCAACACGTCATTCATCATAAACTTTATCCTTGGCTTGTTTTTAGCGTTGTTGATGGAAATCCTTTTTTTAAAAAATACAAAGCACGGTGGTATGCTGAAAAAATGGTCAAAAAACATGTTCGCGCTCAACATAAAACGATTCAACAAGCTCTTCATCGTTTTTTAAAAAATCCTTATAAAAAACCCAAAACAGAACTTGAAAAAACTCTTGTCAAAATATTTAAACAAATTCCAGGATCAAGAAAGTCTGCCATTTCTAGTTGTTTAAAAAATTTAAGAACTCAAACGGGTCAAAGAAATTATTTTCTTAATGGTTTAAACGTAGGCTCTGCTTATTTTCCTCACATGGAAACCGTTTTTCAAGAAATGAACTTGCCTGTCGAACTCACTCGAATCCCTCTTGTTGAAAGTAGCTTTAATCTTAAAGCTCATAGCCGAGTCGGCGCTTCTGGAGTATGGCAAATTATGCCTCGAACAGGGCGCGGCTCATTAATTATGAATCGATACTTTGATGAGCGATCTTCACCCATTAAGGCAACGCGCGTTGCCGGAGATCTTTTAAAACTAAACAAAAAAATACTAAAACATTGGCCTGTTGCCGTAACAGCCTATAATGCTGGAGTTGGCAATGTCAAAAAAGCAAAAACCCAAGTCGGCTCCCATCATCTCCCCAAAATAATCAAAAAAAATCGTGTTCGCGCTTTTAGCTTTGCTTCCTCAAATTTTTACGCTTGTTTTCTTGCCGCACTCTATGCTGAAAAATATAAACAAGAGGTTTTTGGTGAAATTGAAGTCTTGCCTCCATTAGAAATCAAATTGTTCACACTAACGAAGCCTCTTAACGTAAATCAAATTATAACTTCTTTAGAAATTGATAAAACCCAATTTTTAAATCTTAATCCAGACATCAAGCCTCTCGCGATAAAAAACAATCGCCGTCTTCCTAAGAACTTTCAAATTGTTATACCAATTGAAAAATCCCAATTAACACCAGTATCAATGAAGACCCAAGAAGAGCGTGCTTTTTAATCCTGTGAGCCATGCATGCCAGATCTACAGTCAATCACTTTTTCCAATACAACTAGTACAGCTCGGCTTAAGTCCTTCGACATTTTTACACAGAGAGTCTGTCATTA
>CAYMLA010000557.1:0-1925 GCA_964390785.1 uncultured Bdellovibrionales bacterium
CCTGAGTTCACGATCACACCTGAAACTAATCCTTGATGGTAAACGAAAACTTACACTTAATACTTTGCCTAAATTAATTAAAGGATTAAACCTTTCTAAAACTGAATCTAAGTACTTTGAAGCCATAGTAAATTTTAGCCAGTGCAGTGAAATAGAAGAGAAATATAATCTTTATGACCAAATCAATTCTTTCAAGAAAAGAAAACAACTGACCCAAATCAATTCAGCTTATCATAAATTCTATAGCAAGTGGTATTATCCGGTCATCCGTGAAATGATTTCTCTTAAAGAATTTCCAAACAAACAAACTCTGTTTATTCAAGCTGAGTGGATAGCCAGAAAAATATATCCAAAGGTGCTTGTAACCGAAATTCAGGCAGCGATTAAGGATTTAATTCAATTAGGCCTTCTAGACTATAACAATTCACAGCTCGTTTTAAAACACACTTATTTAAAATACAATAATGAAGAAAAAAATTTGGCTATTCAAAACTTTCACCGACAGATGTTATATTGTGCTGAAAAAACCTTGTCTAACCCTTTGGACACAAGACACTTTTCGAGCGTTACCTTAGCAATCAAAAAAAGTGATATAGAAAACGCAAAAAACAAAATTAATCAATTCCTTGAGGAATTTAATTTCCAATTTAGTTGTGATGAAAAGGCTGACTTCGTGTTTCAGTTTTCTACGCAATTTTTTGGATTAACTAAAAAGCAGGGTGAAAATTAAGGCCAGGTCTTCCACTTGTGCGCACAGGAACATCTTCTTTATTTTCACTCGTAATTGAACAAGATAGAATTTTTTTTAAAAAGGAGAAAAAAATGAACAACTATAAAAAAAACCAAACTACAATGCTAGTATTTAAATTGATTTTACTGCTACTTTTTTTTGAATGCTCATGGGCTCAAGCTGGTGTAATAACACCAAACGGTGGACGAGGGCGAACGTTAGAAAACTCAGGAAAAATAGTGGATACCCCAAAAATATCAACGAGACCTCAAATTAAATATAAAAACCAAGCCTCATTTAATATAGAAATTATACCATCTGATTTTTTTACAGAAAATCAAAAAATTTATTTGGAAAACCCAAATTCATCATGGAACAACAGTTTATTTCGTTCAGGCTCAATTACACGAGAAGAAGTAAATAATTTAAAATCTGCGCTATATGAAGCAAGAGAAGATAAAATGAAAACTTTCGATTATACAAATAATTTAGCCAAAATAATTTTTGATAGAATTCAAAATCTTTCAACTACAGTTTATTTGGATGCAGATGAAAATTTTGAAAATTTTGCTAAAGAAGTTTCTGCTAACATCAAAATTAATTTATCAAATTACCAAGATCTTTGTCGCGATCCCAATAGGTGCTCTGCTGAATTATATCAGTCTTTTCCGTCTGAAGGCATAAATCTGAGCTTATATTGCTCGTCCTCAGTTGAAGAATTTTTATCAGACGAATTGCCCTTAGGTTGGGAAAAGATCGGAAGCTTTCGTTTAGCCTCTTTTGAAGATGTTGAGCTTTCTTTCAATATTGGCCAAATACTTTGGGAAAAAACGTTGACTCATTATTGTAAAGCCTCTTTAAAAAACGAAGCAAAAATTAAATTATCTTACTACTGTACTTTGATCCCAAGCTCAACAAATGATGATCTAGCGCTTTTTAATACATTTGAAGCGAAAGGGAAAATAAGTAACCATATGTATAGCGATATTTTCAACAGTTCTTGGTCTGGAGAATGTTTGACCCTAGATTGCCTTAATAATTTGAGTCTTCAAGCTGAATACAAAAGCGCTGATTGGACAAGTATTAATGTTTATAGAATGCTTTTTAGGTCGTTTTTTATTAATCGCCAAAATATATTGGAAACTAGTACAGCTCGGCTTAAGTCCTTCGACATTTTTCTGCATTATGCCAAATT
>CAYMLA010000558.1:0-1923 GCA_964390785.1 uncultured Bdellovibrionales bacterium
TACCAAAAAGCGCAAAAGCATTGAGTATTTTCTTGTTCTTTTGTAGGTTTGACCATGATGACTATTCATTGGATGGATAGATAAAATTAGACGGAGGTCTATATTTTGGGGCGGTGGCTATTCTTGACTTGTCAACAAAATCAAGTGTGATACTTTGAATACACAAGTTGTTGATGGTCAGTTGTCAGCTTGATTAAGTAGTGGTTTTGAACTTTAAAGTAAAAGATCGAGAAGAGCTGGTAACGCAAAATTTAAAACGATAGGCTGCGGACAAAACAAAGTGGAGTACGCATTATGAACAATGAATTAAATTGGCTGTCACTTTCTGAGTATTCATCGAAATACAAAGTGAGCGTGTCCACTTTAAGAAGAAGAATTAAAATGGACAACGTGAAATTTCAGTTTTCAGATGGAAAGTATCTCATAATTGATGAGCCGCTTATTATGAATAGTAAGATGACTTTACGCCCCTCCCAAGTAAACGCATTGGATTTTCAAGATGAGCAATCAAGTGATTCGTTCAAAGGTTCTGTTCAAAATGAATCGATGAATCCCATCATCGAAAAAGAAGAGTTGGAATTTTCAGCAGCAAACCGAGTGCTTAATGAATTAAAAAAAGCCTACATGAGCATTTTGCAAGAAAAAGAAGAGCAGATCATGTTGCTTAAAGATGAATCTGCAGATTTAAGAACATTGGTTCGTGTATTAGAATCAGAAGTTCAACGATTGTCAGATAAGCTTTATTCGTAACGTTTGTTTCGATTAAAGTGTGTTTTCATACAGAAAGACTTTTTCCCTCCTAGCACCGCGCCGGATAAGTATCCGGCGCATTTTTTTTAGTTTGCCACAAGTGAATAAAAAGTTAAAAAACAGCTTGAATCATATTTTATAATAGTCAGCTACTTAAAGAGGCCTTGACAAAGAAGACCGGTTTCTTCAGTTTGGTTTTTTGAACTTTCTTCTTTAAGATCTCGAACCATGGATTTCATATCTAAAATTTCATGATCAACTTCTAAATAGCTGCCAACAAATGATTCAGGGATGGCCAGCAAATTTGCTTTTATTGGAATCTTTTTGTGAGCTAATAATGTAAAATATTCAGCGAGATACTTAGGATACTGTTCAGGAATTTTATGCTTAGCAGAAATTAACATGTGATTGCCTTTATTTTTTTCCGGAACATGATCCCAAAGTTTTTCTAAAATAGGTTGCACTGAATTTAAATAAGAATTAAAAAAATCAATCCACCACATCATGGTTGATTCAAAGATTGATCCGCTAAAAAAAGGATTTGCGTTCATAAAAATTGGAGTCCAAAAATTAACCCAACCGACGACAGGATTGTAAGGAATGTATTCATCTAAGACTGAAATAATTAAATGAATTGGCACATTGCCTTTTAAATTTTCAATTGCATTTGGTAAATAGAGATGTCGAATTCCAACAACATTTTTATAAACATCATCCAAACGTTTATATAAGACATCAGGACTTGGATTGTTCCTTAAAAGAGAACGTTCTAAAAGAGCATATTTAGTAAAAACCTCAATTCGAAGAAAATAATTATAAAGCTCTTCTTCGTCTGTAAACATCCATTCTTCAATTTGTTCCATTTTATCAATCGAAAATTGAAATATTGTACTCATTGGTTTTGGTAGTTGAGCCTCATTTGTTAGTAACCATTTCCTTGCATTTTCAACCCAAGCTTGAATAGCTTCAGATGAATACCCTAAAACGGGAAGAGTTCCCCAAAAAGCCATCATTTGATTTTTAATTTGAGTGTCTTGATTTTGTAAAGGTTCAGAATAGGGATTTATAGCAATAGTTCCTTTGACAACACTTGGATAAAGATTTGGATATTTTAAAAGCGTATTGATGCCAACAGCTCCACCAAAAGACAGGCCCATAAAGAAGAAATTTGGA
>CAYMLA010000559.1:0-720 GCA_964390785.1 uncultured Bdellovibrionales bacterium
CTGAGAACTGAAGACTGAAATCTGTAGGCTGCGGACGAAGTCCGCTTTATGACTAATATGTAAGAATCCCTGTTAATCCGTAGCCGAAGCAAAATAAGAAGGGTTCTTGTTTAAAGGCTGCCATTAGTAACTGTTTTGCAACACATCCTCGATAGACTATTTAATTAGAAAATTTTTCAACTTTTTATAACTTAAATATTTTACTGAACATTTTCTGCTTTTCTTGATAATTACTATTAATCAGAAAACGCAAAAATTATTTTTTCGAGGGGATAAAAAATGCGATTTACAGTAGACTTTTTAAAACGATCATTGATTTTTTTTATAAGCTTAACCATTGTGCCAGTAATGGCTTTTTCTCAAGTTACAACTTTTGATTGTCAAAAACAATATGCTTCTAAACAATTAAACGACTTTTCTAATGAATTTCTAAATGTCGATCTCGATCAGTTACCTTGGTTTTTATCGGATTGGTTGCATATTGAAGTTGATAAAAACGGCAATGGACTCATTGATTCTATTGAAGCCACGTCGATAAGCTGCACGTTAAGCGATACTTTAAAAGAATTATTAGTTGACGTTGAACCTGCAGAAGCCTTAGTCGACAATAGGGGCAAAGTTAATTTTTATCCATTTTGGATTAGGGATCAAAAAATAACAAGCAATAAAGAATTTCAAATTGCCATTAAAAAGTCTCCGGATTTATTCGCTCCTTATCTA
>CAYMLA010000559.1:730-1920 GCA_964390785.1 uncultured Bdellovibrionales bacterium
TAATAGTGGTGAATACACGATAAGTGAATTTGATGTTAATCAACAATTTGATATAGCTGGAAAAGACAATTCAAACGTTTCGCTGGCTTTAAAAGCCTTAAGATTAAGTTATCTAATCAGTGACATAAGAGCTAAATATCCTGAAGAAGATCTCACAAGACTATTGAGCGCTCTATTAAAACAATTTATTGAATTAAAAAATTTCCCTCAATTAACCTCCATTGTTCATAATGAAGATAAAATAGAACTTTCTCTAATGCTAAATCAATATACAAAAGTTGGGGTAGGACCAATAGGAGCCTTTCGATATTACGTTCTTGAAAATTTAACTTTTCGAGTCATCTCCTATGCTAATGGGTCTATTCATTCAAAGTGGGGACAACCAAAAGATCAAATCACTTTTATTCTCAGAGATCCGAATAGTATTATAGTAGACTCCAATAATTTCAAAAATCGAGTAAGAAATCAGTTTAAATTAATTGCTGACGATAAAAATTTAATATCCCCATTTATTATTTCAGATATTGAAACCGTCCTTGACAAAAAAAATCTTCATGCTTGGATTATGAAAATAATGACTCCTTTAGCTCACTCTTTTTGGTTAGAAGTTCCAGACGTTATTATTGAAGACAATTTTTCTATAAACGGTTATACCGCTTATGTTGATGGTGCAATTCACTTATCCTTATCGAAAATTAAGGATTTACATTCTCTGTTAATGACTCATTTTGATGAAAAGCAAAGCTTGATGCAGCTTAATCGTAATTTAATTGGGATTTTAATTCAAGAATGGGTTCATTTGTTGCAACAAAAATTAAGCAATGACTTATATCAACCCAATTTTAGTTTTTATAATAACCCAGATAAAGCTTATTTAATGTTTGGTGAAGTCGGTATAAATCAATGGTATCATGAACAGCCTATTGAAATAGACGCTCATGATTTAGCGGGAGATTTTGTAGAGTCCCTCTTTAAGTAGTGGCTACTGCAAAACAGCCAACTTTTTCGTTGGCTTCGCTCAAATTTGACTATTTTGCAGCAGCCACTAAGTAGTCGCTGTTTATAAAATAAGCAACGACAAAAAAAAATCGAGCAGACCACTAGACCTATTTTATGTAAATCATTTGCCTCCACCAACCCATTTCGGTTAGCCTCATAGGTATGGCAATAGATCAAGCAATAGAACAAAC
>CAYMLA010000560.1:0-1919 GCA_964390785.1 uncultured Bdellovibrionales bacterium
ACACGAGCATCTCCTTGAAGATCAAGAAGCTGAGCAAGCATAAGAGTTTCTTTTTTGGCTAGATTTTGTATTTTAACGGGTTCTGTAAAATAAAAAACTCCACCAATGATAAGGGCTGCGCAAAAACAAGCAACAGTTAGTCCAAGAGAAATTTTAAGCATATCAAAGGCTGAAGGAGGACTTTGTTGTTTTTCTTTCATTTTTTGATCGATTTGTTTTTCGTGTGTGTTCATGCTCATGAGGGAACTCCTATTGCGGAAACACGTTTTGGTGGAAACCATTCGTCGAGTGCTGGTGTTAGTGTGTTCATGAGTAAAATGGCGTAACAAACTCCTTCAGGGTAACCACCCCAGAGTCGAATGACTCCGGTTAAAATCCCAATTCCTAATCCAAAGATAATTTGTCCTTTTGGCATGGATGGACTCGTTACATAATCGGTTGCCATAAAAAAAGCCCCTAACCAAATGCCCCCAGTAAAAAGATGAATGGTGGGCGCAGGAGAAAGAAGGGAAACCAAAAACAAACCGGCAAAAAGACTTAGAGGAATGTAGAGTTTAATAATTCCTTTAGAAATTAAAAAGAAAGCTCCAATTAAAAGAAAAACGACAGAAACTTCCCCAATGCATCCAGGGCGCAATCCGAGGATTAATTTAAGGTGAAAATTGAGTTCTGTTGGTAAAGTTGAAAAAAGTTGCATAACAGCATTAAGGCCTCTTTCTTGTAAAACAGCAAGAGGAGTGGCCATTGTTTGACCATCGGTTGAAAATCCACCAAGTTTTGGTACAGTCCAAGTTGTTGTCATTGCAACAGGAAAAGTTGCCATCATAATGGCTCGTCCCATGAGGGCCACATTAAAGATGTTATAACCGAGTCCCCCAAAAAGTCCTTTTGTAAATATCATGCCTAAAAAACTTCCAACAAAGGGCATCCAGATGGGTATTCCCGGAGGAAGAGTATAAGCCAATAAAAGCCCACTGCAAAAGGCAGAGCCATCAGGCAGCGTTGATTTTTGTTTTCTTAAACTGCAAACAAGTTGTTCAGCGAAGTAAGCCCCAAGAATGGAAGAAAGACAAATAAGCAATACAGGCCATCCAAAAATAAAAAAAGCCCAAAGAAGAGCTGGAATTAAAGAAACATTGACCAGCCACATAATGGAGGTTGTTGATTGCCCACGCTTAATGTGCGGACCGTAAGATAAATGTAATTTAAGATTAGCATCAGTCGTCATTCTTTTATGTCCTTGTCTCTAATTAAGTTTCCTATCTTTAGACTTCAATTATGCTTTTTTTGCTGAGTTTCATATTCACGTTTATAGGCTGTTTTCGCAACTTGAACAAATTGAACCAGTGGGCGATTTGAGGGGCAAGAATACGAACAACAGCCACATTCAAAACATTCTGATGTGCCAAATTGATCCGTCTCAAGTGGCCGACCGGCTTCAACAAAAAGTGAAATTTTATTCGGCTCTAATCCCAGTGGACAAACTTCGAGGCAAGCCCCACAAGAGACACAGGCTTGATAACTGTCGAGATTGGTTTCTTCAGAAGTGAGGCAAAGTAAGCCTCCAGTGCCTTTGATAATAGGTATGTCTAATGATCCAATGGCTCTTCCCATCATTGGTCCGCCAGATAAAATTTTAACCGTTGAATGATTGAGTCCACCACAAAAATGAATGACTTCAGAAATTGAAGTGCCCAATGGAACTCGGACATTTTTTGGATTTTTAATTCCTAAACCAGAGACAGTGAACACTCGATCAATAAGGGGTTTATTGAATCGAATGGCTTGATAAACAGAAAGAGCCGTTTGTACGTTTTGAACAACAATGCCGACATGGAGAGGCAGTCCCCCTTTAGGGATATTTCTTTGAGTTAAAGTTTGAATCAATTGTTTTTCTGATCCTTGAGGATAGCGTGTTC
>CAYMLA010000561.1:0-1912 GCA_964390785.1 uncultured Bdellovibrionales bacterium
AACCTGAGAGTCACTGCCAATTTGGGTGAAATTAACTTGTTCAGCATTCGTAAGCGCAGCAGAAATTAGAAACCTTGAAAAACCATCAAGTGACCTAACAATGGCTTCGGCTTTGATTTCTTCTTTTAAATATAAATCAACATAGTCAACAAGATCGCTCCAAGGATCTTGTGAATTTAATATTGAAGGTAAAAATCCAAAGTTGAGGAGCTTATCCAATCCGGTTACATATTGATCTACTCCCATTTCAATAGATGTTATAGGACTAAGATAATAATAAGATGCCCTTCCTCCTAACATGTTTGTGCCTGACCGTTTTAATTTACGCGCACTACTGCCTGTAAGAATGAAACGAATGTCTTTGTTTATTTCAATCTGACGATGAACTTCATCTAATAATTGTGGAAGTTTCTGAATTTCATCAATAATAAAAAGTTTTTTATTATCGTTACGAATTAAATACTCGATCTCTTGAGTAAACAATCCTATATCTGTTTGGTATTTTCTATAGAGAGACGGCTGCAATAGATCAAAAAAATGAGCCCGAGGAAATTGCTCTTTTAACAAGGTTGATTTACCGACTTGTCTTGGCCCAAACAAAAATAAACTTTTTCTTTTGATCGTCTCATTCAGATCTAAATAACGTTTGTATTTCACAAGAACTCCTTAATGCCCCAATAGTACACAATGATGTGCCTATCCGCAACACTATTGCGAATATGCGCGAATATCGGCAACAGGATTGCGTATATACGCTCATATTCGCTGTTAAAAATTGCACTTTTCTAGACTTTAAAAAAGGGAATTTCAATTAAGCTCAATTTTTTCAAGCTCTTATAGCTTTTGACCAACTTAAGGCTCGTTAAATGACATTCATTACAGCTTGTCGTCTGTTGAATTGACTTTTTCAATGCGCGAGGAGGGCGCTGCACCTATCCTAGTGCAGGTTTCTTCAAGGGCACTTCAATTATTGTGGAATGCTTGGGAACTCAAACAGACAAGGAGCACTTTGCTACTTGATTGAGAGACTCTGGCGCAGAAGTCTCTCAAAACAAAATCAATAATAAAAAGTCAGTTGGGATATAACAAGAATCCTATTGAGGAAATATCCTCTCTATCGTCCTAAGCTCAAGTCAACATGCTGGCGTCTGAATTCATATTCCCGACTGTGAAATCTTATATTTTGAAGAGCCGTAGGACTGAGCAGGTCTCGTACGATTCTATGGGTTACTCGGTAGCAGGCTGGAGCGCCCCCCGATACACGACTTACTACTCTGCTTCACAAGTGATAAATCCCTTGTTATTCCATTCTTGTGCTCCTGGACCTATTGAATTTGATTTTTGAGTTACAGTGTAAATTCCTTCATATTCTCGAGAATTTTCATTATACTGTGCTTCAATCTTCACTGCTAGCATAATATAAGCATCGACGGGGAGTCCTCCAATTTGAGTTGGCTCAACAAAAGCTCCCAAATTCAGCTTGCCACCTAAATTATACCAATATGGAATTTCATTTTTTGCTACATCAAACGTATACTCATTTAAAGAAACCACTAAAGGTGACTTTTTTATAACAACGTTAACGTTTGAATTTGGTACAAGTGGCGCGCCGAACATGTGTCCGTTGGTAAGTGAAACTTCAATCATGACTTCGTCATTATCGACATAACAATAAGTACCGCCTGTTGCAAAAACAGAAACAGAGAAAAAAACCAAAATAAATGCAAATAATACACTCTTCATAATAACCATCCTCATTTTTTGTTGTTAATAAAACATTTATAAGGCTTTCATACAAAAATTGTAATAAAAAATAAAAATAATTATACAACTTGAAAAAAATTCATTGTTATTATTTAGTGGCTGTTGCGAAATTACCTTGTAAAAAGCGGCATAAAAATCTAAGTCACCC
>CAYMLA010000562.1:0-1912 GCA_964390785.1 uncultured Bdellovibrionales bacterium
AAACTCGACTTCAATCTCTATACAAATTTGGGGTTGATATACAATGTGAAGAAGTCGAGTAATTAAAGTCACACTCGAATTTATTAGATTTAAAAATAATAAGATCTCAAACTAAACCAAAAAAGGAGCTGTTACGAAACAACTCCTTATTTATTTCACAGCATGCCTAAGTGGCTGCTGCAAAATAGTCAAATCCACTACATAGGAGTGCCTAAAACTTTATCATTCTGCTGAATTTTAGCCTCTTCCCGACAGTGACTCAACCAGCCTGTAAAGGCTTCATTTTCTCTTTCTTGATTCACCTGCTCTAACAATCCGTCTAATTCTTTCAAATCTTTTTTTCGTTTTTCCTTTAACTTAACAATATATTGATCTGCATTATTATTTAAAAGTTCTGGGAATATTTTATTTTTTTCTAAAGAAAAAGCAGCCGAAAAAATCTTTTCATTTTCACCAATTTTTGGGATGCTCAAGCTGTCTAAACTAAAAAAATCAGTTTCTTCCCATTTAATGCCATATTTTTTTATCAATTGATTTAATTGAACCGTATTATTATTTTTAACTGAAGTCTCAAAATCAACTAAGACTTGAAAAACCATTTCGTCTGCAAATAACTTTTCTGCAATTTCATATTTAACATCATCAAACACCTTGGTCTGTCTTTCCTTTTTTTCAAGCACTTTAATCAAATGAAACCCAAATTGAGACTGCACTGGTTCAGAGATTTGATCCGGCGCAGAATTAAAAGCAACATTCTCAAATTCTGGAACCATTTTTCCTCGCCCAAAAAATCCAAGATCTCCTCCCTTAGAAGCCGATCCTACATCTTCGCTCAGTTCTTGAGCCACTTGAGAAAACTCTTCACTTTCTAAACGCTTTTGAATGGCTGTGATTTTTTCCTTTGCCTTATTTTCTTCTTCTTGATTGCCTTTTTTTGCTTTAATCAAAATATGTTGTGCACGAACTTGTTCGTCATCAATAAACTCAGAACTATGAGATTCAAAATAACTTTTAACTTTTTGTTCAAAATCTTCTAACTGCATTCGCTTCTCAATTTCAGCTTTTGTAATTTTAATATTTTTACCCAATTCATCACGAGATAACTTAACAAAACTCAAGTTGATTTCTTGTTCTTGCAAATGCTTTTGCTTTTCTAACTCAACATCAAGTGTTTGAACACCCAACTGAAACATTCGAGATGATTTTTGAATCAATGACTGACGACGAAGTTGTTTTTCAAAATCTCCCGCTGACAATCCCATGTAATTTAAATAGTTATCATAGCGTTGTTTTTGAAAGCGCCCATCCTCTTTAAAAAAATCAATTTGATTGATGATAATATCTCGAACTTCTTCATCTGAAACTCTCATTCCTAATTTATAAGCCGATTGATAAAGAACTTCTCGGCTGATTAACCCTTGTAATGCTTGTTGTTGAATAAATTGCTTCATCGCGTCGTTACTTTGCGCTCCAAATCGTTGTTCCAGATTAGACAACTCCGTTCTAAACTGAGCAATCGAAATAATTTCATTATTAACAACAGCAATAGCTCCTCCAGTTGAAAGACCCATTTGTTGAGGCAACCCAAAAAACACAAACACCAAGCAAATGGCTCCAAACACAAACCAAGCTGTAATTTTTTTTGATAATTTTCTTTGTTTTAAGGATTTCTTCATAATATGGACTCCACTTCGTTTCGTCAGCAGTTAGCCAACTTTACATTTTACACAATCACTCTTCTTAATTCACACCACCCACTACATAGTGGCTGCTGCAAAACAGTTAGCTTAATTTCTTAAAATTAACGAAACTTAGTCTTTTTTTCAAGCTTATAATCAATTCTTAAACAAACACCCCAGTGGCTGCTGCAAAACAGCCAACTTTTTCGTTGGCTTCGCTCAAATCTCACTGC
>CAYMLA010000563.1:0-1635 GCA_964390785.1 uncultured Bdellovibrionales bacterium
CGTAATGATAAATTTGCTTAAAAAAACGAGATCTGGGAGTCTTATAGTATAAAACTAAATTTCAATATAATATTAACAACTGAAAATTTATTTAGACGAGACATTCATTTTGACTTTAACAAAAAATGGGTTTAAAAAACTATTCTAATTGTTATCCCATCTGAAGTTTCGAAATAAACACCGTGGAGTCTGTATTATGAAATGGCAAAGAAAAAAGAATAAAAAAAATTATTTTAATGATGTGGCTCTTCGTTTAGGTCATAAACTGTTTGGTCTTGAATATCTTCATTATGGCTATTTTGAACTTGGGGATGAAGTTTCAATGCAGTTTTTGCCTCAGGCACAAGAAAAATATGTTGATCGTGTTCTTTCGTTTATTCCTGAGGATGTTCACACCGTTTTTGACGTGGGTTGTGGTGTTGGTGGAGTGGCTCAACGTTTGTTAGGGCGTTCAAAGTCGGTTGTTTGTTTAGACCCAGATCCTTTTATGGTTGAGAAAACAAAACAACGGACGAATGATCTTGTAACAGCCTATAATGATTTTTATGAAAATATTGAAAATCATGAGAAAGACTCTGTTGACCTTCTTTTAATGTCAGAGTCTTGTCAGTACATTGACCCTGAACGGGGATGGTTTTTGCATCACAAGCATGTTCGACCAGGTGGATATGTTTTGATTGCTGATTTTTTTAAGCTGAAAAAAATAGATAAACCGTATTTGTCAAAATCTGGTCATGATTTTCATGCTTTTGTTGAAATTGCGCAAAAGTATGGGTTTTCTCTTCTTAAAAAAGAGGACATCACACAACAAGTGGCTCCGACAATGGATCTTTATCAAAGTTTAATTTTTGAAAAAATTTTTCCGATATTAGAAGCCTTGTTTGATGCTTTTCAAAGACGATTTCCCAAAGTTTATTCATTGTTGAGATTTTTTTTAAAGAAAAAGGTATTGTTTCTTCAAGAGAAATATTCTCATCAAGGCGCTCGTGAATTTTCCGAATATAAGGGATATTACGTTCTGTTATTTCAAAAAAAATAATCCTATTAAACATCGTACCAATTATGCGACCAAATCCGCAGTGAGATTTGAGCGAAGCTAACGAAAAAGGTGGCTGTTTTGCAACAGCCACTACTTACGGTTGAAGAATTTTAATCAACATCGCTAGTAATTAAAGTAAGAGTTTTGGTTTGATTTATTGTCCAACGGTCAAGGGTTGCGTCATTGTCAAGATTTGCAGCGGCTTGGGCTGTAAATGTTCCAGCAGCAGCAGTTGCAGCGTTAAGAGCTGTGTTTTTAAGCACAATGCATCCGTTTGCGCCTGGCGTGCCTCCTACTCCGCAGTAACGGACACTATTAAAATATGCGGCATCTAGTGTGCCAGGGTATCCATTGACGGCGGCTGGTCCGCTTGCTGAAAAGCCAACATTATATTTCATTCGACCTTCTGGAGCATACCCAATGGAATCAAATCCACTGTGATAGGAATTGTACTCAACAAAAAAACCTTTCTCGGCGGTGTATATGGATGAGAGGTTTGTTTTTGCTTCAGATTGAGCGGCTTTAGCCATAAACTTTTGAACTTGAGGGACGGCAACCATGGCTAGAATACCAATGATAGCGACAACGACCATGAG
>CAYMLA010000563.1:1645-1911 GCA_964390785.1 uncultured Bdellovibrionales bacterium
ATGAGAGAAAAGCCTTTTTGGGTTAATGTGTTTTTCATTGCGTGCTCCTTTTTTAAATATAATTATTATTCTTTGCTTCTATTTTAAATATTATATCATAAGTAAAAATGAGATGAGCAATATTTTTAATTTAAAAATTGTTTTTTATTCGTACTAAAGTCTTTTTTAAATCCAGCTCATTGAGAAATGTATTTTATTTTAAAACACACTTGTTTAGAAAAAGTTGATAAATGTGATCTTGATGATACAATTGAATCAATGCTGTA
>CAYMLA010000564.1:0-1911 GCA_964390785.1 uncultured Bdellovibrionales bacterium
TATGACCGAAAAAAACAAATTGTAAAAAAAAACGATCTCCTGCTTTCAGGACTTATAACACGATGTATTGAATATCTGCTGTCATGCTTAAAATTTTATTTTTAAAGGATTCATTTTAAATTTGAAAATTTCATGAATAAGTGATGAAATTTTTATAACTAGAAATTAAGGAGAGAGGATGAGATTATTATCATTTATGTTTTTAAGTTTATTTGTTTTTTCAGCTTTTGCTGATCAAATTAAGCCTGTTCAGAGTTTACTTAATTATTTTTCATCGGATTGTTCCATTATTTCTGGGCAAACAATGGATGCCATTGGTTCGGTAAATAATCTTGTGGCTGTTTTTCAAAGTATTGCTGATGATGAAGATTGTAAAAGTGTAATGGGAAGCATTGGTGAATTGAATTTAATTGAACATCATTTAAAATTCTATCAGTCTCCAGTTAATGAACATAAATTTATGTTAAGGTCTTTAGAAAGTAAAAAGAAAGAGCTGTTTTTTTTAATTTCACAGACAAGTGATTCAAGCGAAATCGCCTATTTAAAGGATCAAATTCAATCCATTCAGTTAGAAATTGTCACTTATAAAAGTTACGAAAATTCTATGCAAGAAAACACAGATCAAGAGCTTTGGAATGCCACGTATTCTTCTATTGCAAGTCATACCAATCATGTTCTCCAGCGTGTTTGGGACAATCAAGCGTGTTGGAGTAAGAATCCTTCCATATTATCAAATGTGGCCGCTTTTGGTTCTGCAATAGGAAGTTCATTGGCGCTAGGTGCAGCGACAGGAGGTCTTTCTGTTGCTGTTGGAGCTGGCGTGCATTTAATGGCAAGCATTGTTGAAACAATTCATCAAAAAATGAAGCAAATTCCGATTAAGAAACTTTCTGGAGTTTTAACGCCGACCGCATTGATTTGCACTTTAGAAAAATTAACCAATCAATGGTGTGAAGCTCAGGATATTGTTGAGGCAGTCCTTATTAATTCGAGTAGTTTAAAAGAACCCAAAAATAATTCTTTTGAACAAGGAATTCATTTGATTCAAAGAGAAATACCTGTTTTGCAGTTTTGGCTCTTGCAGGTCAATAGCGGAACAGATCCGACCAGTGGTCCAATGGGTGAGGAACAAGCTAAACTTGAAGAAAAAGAAGGGAAAATGCTCGCTTCCAAACGTAAGGTTTTGGGCTATATCAGTGATGCTAAAAAGATTTTTAATCCTGGCGGATTTAAGAGCCATGAAGAAAAAATAAAATATCAATGGCAAAAAGAGATTGAGCTTATAAGTATGATAAGTACTGCTGTTTTCGGAGGCGGAAATGTGTTTGGAGGAATGGGGCAAGCCTCTGATATCGTCAATCCGCTTGCATCGATTTACAGTAGAGAAAAAGCTCCTTATATTTTATTAGGAATTAATGAGTCCGATATTCCAACGACAGCTTATGGAATTTTAGATGCGACAGAGTTGAATCCTTTGAAAATTGTGCCTAAACCTAAAGATGGAGAGGCGTCACCTAACACTTGGCCTTTTGAAAAAGTTTACGAACCAGATCTGAATCGTGTTGAATCTCAATTTATGGCGTGGTATGAAATCGCCTTTTCTTTTTTTAAAAAAGAAAAAGGAGCTAAAATTCATGCTGATCCTGAGCAAATCTTTTATAAAGCTTTACCACATGGGATCAATAGTCAAACTCAAGGGATTGCACCTTTGCATGCCTTGGATAAAATCATTCAATTTTTAGAAAATTATCAGCCAAGTTCAAGGACGTCATCTGCGATTTCAAGTTTGTTTTTGAACACCATTGAACGATTAAAAGGGATTGAAGAAGTCATTCATCAGTTTTCATCAGGCAAAGTCAATGCACCAGAGGGTTTATCTCAAGTCAGTGATTTGGCTTTATTAGAAAAAGA
>CAYMLA010000565.1:0-1907 GCA_964390785.1 uncultured Bdellovibrionales bacterium
CGTAATGATAAATTTGCTTAAAAAAACGAGATTTGGGAGTCTTATAGTATATAAATATTTTCTAACTCTGAAACTATTTTTTGAACCAATTCCTTCCCTATCCCACAATTTTGATAACTAGGTAAAACTTCCAACAAAGGAATATAGGCCGCTAAAACTCCATCAGAAATAGCATTAATGAAACCAACAACCTTCTCCCCATCTTTGGCCAATATTGACTTGTAACTTTTCTTAAGCATTTTCAAAAAAACATCATTAGACGGAGGATTAGGCCATCCAACAAAAAAACCATCTAAGCTTTTAAGTGTAATTCCCTCTAAATTATTTGTGTACTTAATCTTCATCAAATTGGTTCTCCTCTTGAAAAAATCAGTATTGTTTTTCTTAAAACACTTCTTTATAAAAGTTACTTGTAAAATCAATATTGTTTAATGAAATAGGCTTAAAAGAATGTTTGTTTTTCGCCAATTTTATGACCAGAGGATATGGGGGAGCCAAGTTCATTGATTTGAAAAATAGATGCTTCAAGGTTGAGAGATATTCTGAGCTTGTTCATGGTTTCGGGGACAAATGGATGAAGCATGATCATTAGATTTTTTAAAATATAAAAACAAGAGTAAAGAGCATCTTGTCTTTCTTTTAACGGGAAGCGATCATCATGAGGTTTATATTGTGTGAACAAACTATTGATGAGACGTGCGTAATTTTCAATTGCAAAAAGCAGTGTTGAATAGTCAGCTCGCTCCATTGAGCGCAAATAACGTTGTATAATTTGAGTGCTTTCTTTGATCACTTTTTCAAGTAATTCTCCGTCAGGAACTTGACCTTCAAATTTAGAATGAGCGGCTGAAATAGGCTTTTCAAGTGCTGCATTCATGGGACCAGATAGAAAGCGATTTCGTTCTTTAAACGTTTCAAAGTCAAAATTGGAGGCTTTAACGGGAAGGCTCAACAACGCTAAGAAATATCGGATTTGATCAGGAGTAAAACTCATTTCCTCGATCAATTGATCTGCAGTAAAAAAATTTCCCTTCGACTTACTCATTTTTTCACCGTTAACCATTAAGTGATAGCAGCCAAAAATATCTGTCAATTGATAATCACCACGTTGAGGTTGTTGTTTTGGATTTTTTTGAGAACCCAACCACAGAGCCGCCTGCATAATAACATAAAAGAAAACATTATCTTGACCTAAAAATTGAAAAATACGAGCTTCTGGATCACACCAGAAATCTTTATAAGAAAGAGAGTCTTTACCTTGTTCTTTGAGTGCCACCTTTGAAAAGGGTATTGGGGCGATCAGTGAGTCCGGCCAAACATAAAGAGTTTTATCTTTCATCTCGGGGTCTAATTCCGGAGGTACTGGTATGCCCCAACTCACGTCTCGAGTTATCGATCGATGCGCCCATTTATCCATGATTTGCGAAGATATTTTGTTTTTTAAAAGTTGTTCATAGCCATCGAATAAATCGGTTTGTGATTCAAAAAGGACTTCTATTTTTTTCCCAGCAACATAGCGGCTTTTATGAGAAGGTAGACTTTGTTTCACTTCTTTGAATTTTTCTTCGTGTTGATTTTCAAACTGAAGAGCAAAAATAACGGTGTTTAAAACCTCATTAAAGACCGCTTGTCGCCAGAAATTTTTTTTCGTTTTTATCCACTCACGAATGGGATCAGCAACTTTCCAAATATCTAGCCACCAATGGGCCGTCTCTTTTAGGATGGGTGTAGCGGAGCTTAGCATACTTCGTGGGTTTTTAAGCTCTGTCGGATCATATTGCAAGCCACAGACGTCACAATCATCACTATAGGCGCTGTCATTTGTGCATTTGGGGTTTGGACACTGACCACGAACAAAACGATCCTGTAAAAATCGTTTCATTTGAGGATCATACCACTGTCGTGTG
>CAYMLA010000566.1:0-717 GCA_964390785.1 uncultured Bdellovibrionales bacterium
ATTATCTTTTGACGGTCCTGGGCTAAATTCACGAAATGTATTGCGGAATGGGTGGATTGCCGGCCAAATTTTCTTAATTTTTTAGGGGGATTAAATGTTAAAGGTGGGGTTAGTATCGTCAAAATAACATAACATCCATAAAATTTTGTGCCGGCTTCAAGTCGCTATGAGACTTATTTTTTTGCCAGGATGGAAGGGGGATTGGATAATGGAAGAAAGTAAGGGCGGCAGCTTGAATCATCGACTTTGGTTTATGCTTATATTTGGTTTTTTCCTTTTAGGAATATCCCACTTATTGAATTCCCTGATTATGCAAAAATTTCCGCAGGCCTCTAATCCTTTTATTTTTAATTTGTCTAGCCTTGTTTACACATCCTTGGAGGCCATTTCAATAATTTTAATTATTGCGGCGATTATTATCCTGTTTTTTAAATCTTTTTTCCAGATTGCGTGGGACAATTACCTTTCCCAACCACTAAAAAAGTTTAACTATATTGCAGAATCCAATCTTAATGAAATAAGTGAAAAAATTGTGAACATCAGTAACCATATAGAAGATTATATTCGATTAAAAGGAGGTCCCCTGCACCCCCATAAATGTAGGAATAGAGAAGAATTTTTGGAATATGTCGATTTTGCGTTGTCCCATATTTATGGACAACATATCGGCAACCCGGAAAGTCTGTATAACCAAACAAAAAGGAAGCTTTTAGATTC
>CAYMLA010000566.1:727-1904 GCA_964390785.1 uncultured Bdellovibrionales bacterium
GATTCGTTCTGCTGTGAACCTTACAAGAAAAATTATAAAAAAAGAATTGAAATTACGGCCCACCCCACGGATAATGATTTTATTCAATGGCATGAAATCACGGAATATAAGATTCATCATGTTGTTTTTGGAGCACAATCGACTACTGGGACGTATGTGGTCAATTATTTTGCGAGCGCCTTTGCCCCCGGAATGTCTGTGGAGAATTGGAAAGGAGCATCGCGATTGGCAATTAATGTCAATCGTGAGTCGATGTTAAAGCCTGGCGAAGAGCCCGCGCTTGAACAAAATCAAGAAGATGAAGGCTTTTATTGTTGGAAAAAAGGAGATTGGATCTACTTGAAATTTAAAAAAAGGTTGGCATTGGATAAAGAGTGGACCGATGTCTATATAGAGGAAAAATCAATGAATTCCAGGGCAGATAAAACGTATTCCATGAATATCGGACAACCGGTTTTTGGGATGACCCTGGACTTCATATTGCCCGAAGAATATGCTTTTAGGGAAGATAAATTTTTTTCCCCTCGTATAGCTTTCGCCGGGCTTCCTGAGTTTATTAAAAGAGACCTCTCCGAGGAGAAGGTTATAAAAATTAAGCAACCGAGCGATAATCAAATAAATGTCGATATTAACGAATGGGTTTTGCCAGGAATTGTAATGAATTTAGACTGGAAAGAGGTTACAAAAAGATAAAGAGCCACAGTGTCCTATAGCTCTTTATCTCAAGAAAATCCGCTTTGAAACATTTTTGTCCGGTTTGACAAAAATTGTCACGCGTTCGCGGGATTTAACCCTTACGTGGTGTTTCCCTTTGAGTACATTATGAGGCCTCCTCTCATTTGTTCTTCCCGGTATCTATACGCAAATTGGCTGGAAGACCACCAATTTAGAAAATATTTTCAGCGCCTGGTTTTTGCCAAGCATCGTTTTGATCTGCAATTGTCATGCCATGCCACTTAATTTATCTTATACATTTTCAGCGAACTTGTCAAGTTAGAATTCTTGGGAAAACTCTAATTCAATTGTACGCCATGCCCGCAACTAACCAACCTAAATTTTATCTATTAATCGCAAAAAATTACTGACATGTCAATAAGTTTTTTAATAAATATAAAATTCAATTTCGGTGAACGGTTTGGCCATGGGATCACCGGAAAGTTATCTAACGAACGGACAT
>CAYMLA010000567.1:0-1902 GCA_964390785.1 uncultured Bdellovibrionales bacterium
CTGAGAACTGAAGACTGAAATCTGTAGGCTGCGGACGAAGTCCGCTCTATGAGATGAGGGAATGCGTTTTCTCGAATGTTTATATTGCAGCACCCATTATTTTAATGCCAAGACGAGTTAGTCGCCATTTTAAATTTATACTTAAAATTCTTCAACCAAACTCATTTCCAAAGAAAAGGAATCAATTTGTTCAGCATCAACATATTCTAATAATTGATCAGCCAGTGGTTGATGTTGAGTGTATGCTGAATGTGTTTGTGCGTTAACTTCCAAACGTTCAAGATCTTGACTAAAAAAATGATTTGGCATCGAATAATCATATTCCCACAAACCAACAACCCTTGATTCACAATTCAAACGACGAGCCAAATCAGATCGACTCCACCCCATTCTTCTTCTTAAATTTTTAACTCGAATTCCAGACCAAATCATAGTGTGGCCTCCCCATCATTTCGTCCACAATGAGCAGTTAGCGATTTTTTATTACTTCTATTTGCTAACAACTAACAATTCGTTCAAACGAAACAATCATTTTGAGTTTAACAAAAATGACATCAAACAAACTATAGCATTATTTTGTCTTTGATTTTTGAGTAAAAGAAAAATCTAAATCAATTTTAACATAATCCTTACAAAAAGGTGCGGCGTGCCATCTGGTGACGGTCGCAAAAAAGTTGGCTGTTTTGCAGCCTGCCTAAAGTGGCTGTTGCAAAATAGTCAAATTTGAGGCGTGCGAACTCAAATCGAACGAGGCGTACATTAAGTACGTCGCAGTGAGATTTGAGTGAAGCCAACGAAAAAGTTGGCTGTTTTGCAGCCTGCCTAAAGTGGCTGTTGCAAAATAGTCAAATTTGAGGCGTGCGAACTCAAATCGAACGAGGCGTACATTAAGTACGTCGCAGTGAGATTTGAGTGAAGCCAACGAAAAAGTTGGCTGTTTTGCAGCAGCCACTATTTATTGTTCTTTTTTTTCGAAAGAGACCCCAGGAAACAAGAACAACAAGTCATTTTCATCAACCAATTCAAATCTTTCTCTGGCTTGTTGTTCTATAAATTGAATACTGTTGGCTTGAGCAATTTGTTGGTTTAATTGTTCTTCTTTTATTTTTAACTGAGTGATCGATTGCGATAAGATTTCAATTTCTTTATTCATGCTCCATAAACGCAAAAAAGTTCCATCAAACACCAATACAAACATCAACAAAAACAAACAAAATAAAAATGTATAAAAAGGTGAACAGATAACTTTTTTTAATCCTAATAAAAACCATCGAAACATGATTCAATTATAACTTCTCTTAAAGCAACTGGAAAGTCCGTATCTCAATTTTTTTAAACAAAACTATTAATCTTTAAAAGCTTTTAAGCCCCAAAAGTAAGCACTACCACCCAAATCCTCTTCAATTCGTAAAAGCTGATTATATTTGGCAGTCCTTTCACCTCGACATAGACTTCCCGTTTTAATTTGCTGACAACTCATTGCTACAGCCAAATCTGCAATCGTAACATCTTCTGTTTCGCCACTTCGATGAGACATAACTGTTCGATAAGCATGACGATGAGCCAATTCAACCGCTTCAGACGTTTCGCTTAATGTGCCTATTTGATTCACCTTGACCAATAACGCATTGGCTGCTTTTTGTTCAAAACCCATCTGAAGACGTTTCGGATTTGTAACAAATAAATCATCTCCAACCAATTGAATTTGATTTCCCATCAATTGAGTGAAATGCGTCCAACTCGACCAATCATCTTCAGAAAAACCATCTTCTATACTGGCTAAAGGATATTTACTAGACCAGTTTTGATAGACCTGCCCCAATTCAGCACCAGAAATTTTTTTGCCTTCCCAATTGTATTGACCATTTTCAAATAGTTCTGTTGCAGCAACATCAAGCGCAA
>CAYMLA010000568.1:0-1902 GCA_964390785.1 uncultured Bdellovibrionales bacterium
GGAAAGGTTGTATGAGTATGCAAAAAATGCACATGTAAAAGGTGTCAGGGTTGTAGTAGCAGGTGCCGGCGGTGCAGCACATCTGCCCGGAATGGTTGCAGCTATTTCGCCATTACCTGTGATTGGTGTCCCGGTAAAATCGTCCAACTCAATCGATGGTTGGGATTCGGTGCTGTCGATTCTGCAAATGCCCGGCGGTGTTCCGGTGGCCACTGTTGCACTCAACAATGCCAAAAATGCCGGCTTACTGGCTGTGCAGATTTTATCGACAGGAGACTATGATTTGATTGAAAAAATGCTTCAGTACAAGCAGGAATTAAAAGATGCTGTGATGGAAAAAGTGGGTAAACTGGAAAAAGCTTAGAAAATAAAAAAAAACACCGCCTTTTACAGCGGTGTCTCCAATTTACCAACTAACTAATTATGAGAAAAATTCCTTTACCCGTTTCAACGGATTTTTTCGGATGGGGTAAGATTTAAAGCATTTTGTAGGAAATCCTTAGATAAAGATCAGCACTTTGTCCTGTCATTTCGGTTTTTAATCCTTCAATCTTTATCCTGGTGTAAGATTCCAGCAATTTGTGCATCGAATTGGACTCAACAACTTTCAGGTTGCCATTTGGATCAACATTAACTTTTACCCAAACATCTCCTTCAAAATTTTCAGCTTTGGCAAACGAAGGGTAAACAAGTGACTTTCTGATCATTTTCTTGATCGATTTTAAGTAGGTAGTCTCGGGGTGCTTTGCTATTGCATTTTGCTTCTTTTCAGGAACTGCGGCCTGTGCAATTGAAATGCTCATGACAAGCATGATCGCGAGGACTAAAATTAATTTGTTTTTCATTTTAAAGGCTTAGGTTAATAGATTTTTTTGACGCTGCAAAAGTATGTTTGGCGTATTAACCGAATGTTTAAAATGTGTTGTTAAAACTTTAACAAATTATTGCGCCAGGTTTAACTAAAACCTAAGAAAATGTTATCTTGATGGGCTTAATTACTGAAAAAGTGATGGTTGTGCTTAAAATTTGCCGAATCAATCTTTAATTAAAGATTAACAAGGATTATTGAACAAAATCAGGTTGTAAGATGCTGAAAGGAGGGTATAAAAAAAGGGTAAGCTACCTGTGTCGCACCGCTACAACCGTCTACCCTTGCTGCCTTCCGACCCTGGGGGAATTCAGCGGGAGCTGGTCGCACAGGACTTACCCGGGCGCAAAAGTAATACTTATTGTACAGCATACAAGACCAAGCCGAATTTTTTCCTTAAAAACCACAACATTTTAGCCGGATGTAAAAATTTGTTTCCTGTTTCAGTTAACTGATTATTTTTGTGGCACTAACCAACACACATTAATTATGAAAAATAATTCTTCTTTTATTAAAACTGTTCTTACCTACGCATTTTTCCTGGCAGTGTTATCACTCATTCCGCCAGTAGTATTTTACCTTTTAGATCTTTCATTCTTTAATTTCCTGAATATTGGGATTCTGTTCGTTGTAGCAATTGCAATAGTTGTGGTATTCATGGTGATTGGTATTAAAGAGTACAGAGACAAGGTACTTGAAGGGAAGATAAATTATGGTAAGAAATTTTTAACCGCCTTAATTATAGGCGTGATTGGATCGGTAGTTTCCAGTTTGCTGGGCTATTTGTTTTTTGAACTTGTTGATCCAAACTATATCGCCAACCAGGCTGACGAATTCATCTTTCGTATGGAGGAATTTATGAGTGAAGACCAGTTAAGCGAATTGCGAAAAAACATGGATGATGCAAAAGATTCGGTTAAAAGGACTACCCAGGGGCTTTTGCAGGGTACAATTGGGAGTGCGGTAATAGCTCTAATCGCAGCAGCTTCGGCGGAAAGATGAAGCAAAGAACTCCGGCACAAAAATATGGATCG
>CAYMLA010000569.1:0-1895 GCA_964390785.1 uncultured Bdellovibrionales bacterium
TTATCAATGCGAGAACTCTCAATGTTCGACATGGCGCTAACAATAAGATAGAACGTTCTGTTTTTAAAGGGAATAGTGATGTAACAGCAAGAGATGCTAACACCTCTGTTTTTAATTGTCGTTTTGAAAATGGAGCTTACTTGAATATTTTTGCAGGTGATGTCGCTCCAGATGAGGACGGTGGTAATTCGAACAGTTGGGAAGAATCAGTCTATCCTTACGCCTACAAAACCTTGTTGTATAACTTGAATTTTTTAGATTCCGCAAGAATGATTGTTGGAAAAACTTGGTCTGACTCAAGTGCTACACCATTACCCGCTAAGGCAACATCAATTAGAGGCCTATCCGGTAATGACCCCAATCTTAACGGTAAGTTTCAAACAGGAACATCACCCTCTTCCGATTGGAGAAAACAAGCTCCGATCGGAAGACAAGATCCTATTGAACTCAACCGTAACGATGTAGGATTATTTGCTGATCTTTAAAGGGAAAATTCCAAAACATGCCAATGAAGGAAGTGGTGCTTTTTAGGTTGAATCTAATAGGCTCTAGAAAATACAATTAAAAACTCAATCAACAAGCTATTGCGAAGCGCAAAATTGCTGTCAAGTTTTTTTGCTATGAGTTTTATTTTTTAACGCAAACTAAACAACAAGAATTGGATCTGCACTATTAGTGAGTATAGTTAGTGGCTGCTGCAAAACAGCCACTAGTTAAAGTGAGATGAAATTTGGCAACAGTCTCTAATTTAATGAAATAAGCATAAAAATTTGGTCTTTGTTCACTTGATTCTGTAGTGTTGGATTATTTTTTATGGAGAAGTAATCAAATACAAGGAAAAAGTAATTGCCAGACATTAATTCATATTCATTGTCAAAACTAGTGCATAAAACTTTCCAACGAGTTATTTGCTTGTTTAGGTTGTAGGACTCAGATCGAATAGCAAGTCTACCACCGTAAAGTCTGTTTGTTTGGCTATAACGGTACATTGGAGTGAAGTTAAGGAAATTAATTGGTTTATCATCGACAAATAATTCTAATCGGCAGGGGTCTTCGATTTTGGAATTATGAGATGTGTAACTAAGCTTAGATAAAAATATTTTGGCCAATTTTTTAGCCCAAGTCCAACTTTTTCTTTCGGCGTACTGTTCTGTTGGCTCAACTAAAAGAGTGTCAACAAATTGAACATAATTACTATGCTCCTCCCATTGCCATTGTGAATTAAGAGCATATTGCAAAACCTTTCTATCAGACAAGTATTCATTGAACGTGATGCTGTTTTGATTTTCGTTTTTTAATAAATGAGGACTAATTAAAGGAATTTGAGTATAAAAAACCTTCATTGAATCAAAACCATCATCAAAAGCCAATGATTCTAAACTAAATATTAATAAAAAGTTCCATAGCAAAGAGTAGACTTTATTTTTCCACATTTAGATTCCCTTGAATTATTTTTAGAGTAAAGCAGAGTCATTCTCGAAGCGCAAGAAGGAGCGCAAGAAATGCTAAGGTTTTGTAAAATGTATAGGGTTCCAAATGATAAACCTGATTGATTTGGTGTCTAATTGTACATTTGATAATCATTGAGGCATTAGCATAATATTTTTTAACGGACAGTGTTTGTTTTGATGTTTTTTTTTGATGGAGGGATTTATAATTCGGTTTGATAAGATTGAATTACAATGATTTCAATTTTATTAGTATAAGTGTTTAACTCGACTTGTATCAAGTTAAGACACGCAAAAAGCAATTAATATTCTTTTTTCTAATCTTGTGATAAAATATAACTATCTATTTTACAGACAAACGTAGGGGGAAAGACTATGAAATCTTTTTTCAGTAAACAATATATTTTTGTTTTACCTGTTTTTATTCTTGTTATGAGTTCCCTCTTT
>CAYMLA010000570.1:0-1890 GCA_964390785.1 uncultured Bdellovibrionales bacterium
ATTTGCATAAAAGCTTTAAGTTAAAATCGCAACAAGATCTATTAGATATGAGCTACGTTCAGTTTGATGCTTTTATTAGGCATTGGATTGAACGGTTTAAAAAGCAAGAGACAAAAGATAAAGTAATGTTAAAATACGAGTTAAAAAAATCAGACTTTAATCGAGCAGTTAAAGGTTTGATGAATCGAATTTACTTTGATTCAAGTGCAATTTTAGGAAGAACTTTAAAGGATTCTGATTTTCAAAAACGACAAGTTCAGTATAATAAACTTCTAATGCTGTTTTAAGAGGTCTATTAATAGAGTCTTCGGCTGTAACTTCTTTGTTTTTTTGCAACGAAGTTACAGTCTTGCAGCAGCCACTATTTAAACTGAGAGGTGATTAAACGGAATTAAGAAGAATGATCGGATCTCTTCTAAAAAGGTAGTGGCTGGCTGATTTGAAATATGAATAGAGGCTGTTGGCTTTTGTCAGATGAGAAAAGGGCAGTCTGATAAGGTGTTCCTAATAATAAATTAAAAGCACCAGTCATAAGTCAATAATTATTTGATAAAAATATATTAATTAACTTTTAAATTTTAATCTATTAAGATAATTTTAAGAAGAAGAAATTGAGTAAGGGAGTATTTTAAGTTGCGGATGGAGTCCGTTTTGTATGTGAAATTATTTTTTTTGATTGGAATTATCTTTTCTTTTAATGCTTTTGCTGAGGGGCATTTGATAAGGCATTGGATGCCTGCCAATCAACAGATGGCTGTTGAGTTTGGCATGAGTTATGACGATCTGACTTATTCTCCAAAATCGGATGATCCAACAATCAGCAATACTTTTTTCAGATTAAAGGGAAAGGTTTATTTTGGTTTACTTGATGATTTTGCACTGAGTTTGACAATTCCTTATTCTGTATTCAATTCTAATTTAGAAAATACAAGTTATTCGACTTCTGGGTTTTCTGATTTTGTTTTTGCATCTCATGGTTTGTTGAAATTTGATGGTTTTCTATTTTATTATGGCTTAAATTATAATTTGAGTGTTGAAAAGGCAAAGTATAAATATAACCATCAATACGCTATTTGGGAGTGGATAAATCAGTATTCTGGCATGAATTATTGGACTCCTTATTTGGTGTTCTCTTTAGATCGGGATCCTCATTGGTTAGGTTTAGGTTTCTATTATAGATTTGAAAATAAATGGCAAGCGATTGATGTTAATGAAGTCAACTATAAGGGAATCATTGGAGCAATGACTAATTTTGATTTTTTTTATGAGCATCATTTGAAAAAGGATTTAAAACTTGGAGGTCGGTATCTAATGAGCTCGACTGTTAAAACTAAAGATTATCCAAGTCGTTCAAGAACTCAATTAATGCTTTATGGGGAATATGGACTGTCTGAAGATCAAATGGTAAATGCTCGATTGGATTATCGATTATCATCAGAAGAAGATGGTAAAAACGATAAAATTTATAGAAACATGGCTTTGGCTGTTGACTGGAGAATGATCTTTTAGTTCATCCAAAAAAGATATTTTTGCACCCACTACTTAGTGGCTGCTGCAAAATTGCCTTACAAAAAACAATTAAAACTTACATATACTGCAAACAAGATCTCTATTGCTTCTTGGCCCATCAAATTCACATAAAAAAATGTTCTGCCAAGTCGACAATCCAAGTTTACCATCAATAATTGGAATTGATTCTGAAGGGCCTATTAATCCAGACTTTAAATGAGCATCTCCATTTCCATCTTGCGCATCATGAAGCCATTTTCCTTTAGGAATAAGTTTTCTAAGCAGATTTATCACATCAGTTTGCACGGATTCATCCCAATTTTCTTGAATCATAAAGCGGACTTCGTCCGCAGCCTACAGATTTCAGTCTTCAGTTCTCAG
>CAYMLA010000571.1:0-1879 GCA_964390785.1 uncultured Bdellovibrionales bacterium
TTAACTTGAATTTCCAAGCCCACCGCTTCGGCCATATCAAAAATTCGATCGAAACTTATTGATAAGTTTCTGCATCGTATATAGGCATTAATATGGACTCGTGGAATATCTAAGATCCTCCCCAATTCTCCTTGACTAATGCCTTTCTTCTTCATTTCTTTTTCTATTTCATTTATTAACACGACTTTTAAATCTCGCTCATTCACTCTTAAATAACTCCTTTATATTAAAACTAGATTAGTATATTTTTGGAATACTATCAATAAAAAAATTAATTATTTTTTAGCAATTTTGTCATAAGATTTCAATCAAACATTCCATCATCAGATTGTTTTAACATCGCTCCTGACAAAGCGAGTTTAAATGTTGTTTTAAGATTTCGTTTACAAGCTTTGAAGTATCAAGTCGACAATAATCACTCCTTAGTTGGATCACAAGATCAGCTAATTGCTGCGCCAATAAGTGCTCCATTTAAAGCTCCTTGATTTGTATTGTTTGGATTAGAATTTGAATCGATAGCAACACCAGTTGCAGCTCCAAGACAAACACCCGTTACAAGGGATTCCTTCATTGTGGACAACCGAATAGGAAAAATAATCCCGAAAAAAGAAAAATGACTTGCATGATTTTCATTAAAAACCTCCATTTGATAAATTGCTGATGATTGACTTTTTAAATTTTGAGTCAGCGTTTAGTGAATTCAGATGCTTACAGATTTTAGTCCAACCTCGTCGAGGGTGCCGTGAAGACGCCCTCTGAGGGCATCCTGACATGGCTTTAGCTAAGAATAAGAATTTCATTATTAACATCCTTAAAATGAATTTTATTTTTTGAATTCATAAAATCATCAATGGTTGTGAAATACACTTTATGTTCACTTTCTTGGTCATGGGCGACCTGTAAATCTATCTTTTTAAGTCGCTCAATAGTGATCTGGCTCGAGCCAATGTAAAGCACTCCATCTATTTCTTGATGTGAATAATACTGATTAAATAAGCTCTTATACCTTGAATTGGATTTTAAACTCATTTCAAATTCAATGGCAAAATGATAGCTGCCTGTTTGACTTTCAATTTCAATCACGGCATCACTTTTCATGGCCACAAAAGGCTTAAGCTCTTCGCACTGGCTAAATTCAAGGCAATTCTGTAAGACATTCTCAGTGTAATAACTGTTAACTAAATTGCATTTTTCAATTTTTTTTCTAATATCAAACAAATAAAAGTCATGTGAAATGCTTCCACTTGAAAGAGCGCTTCCTGTTACCTCATAAGGTAACACTGAGGAAATCAGATTGAGTCCTTTTTTGGTGATTGAAAAACCTGATTTCGCTTGATGATGATCTTGATAGATCAAGCGTTTTAAATAGTTTTGAGAAACAAGTTTTCGCAGTCGTCGATTGACTGTGAATCGATTGTTCTCATTAAAAAAATACTTGTTAATTTGATCTCGGTTAAGAATTTTGTGTTCAAAACACATTTGTAGAATTTTTTGATCCCTTGGCATTAGAATCATTTTAATTTGTTCATTTGATTTGATTTGTTTCACGAACGAACTCCTTTGCGTTTGATTTTTTTGCGGTTTCTAGAATGGGTTGATAGTTTTTTCTTTTGCCCGATTGAAATTCTGATTTGATGGTTTCAACAATCTCTACGACCAAATCATTGTCTACAAATGGAGCCTGAACCTCGATGTGTTTGCACCCATTTGTCCAAACGGCACGCCCTTTGATTGCGGGCAGTTTGCGGGCTTCATTTCCCCCCATTGCCACGTTTGAATCTGCCGTTGAAATCATTCGAAAAGTCATTCTACCTGGCAAATTATCTAGTACAGCTCGGCTTAAGTCCTTCGACATTTTTCTGCATTATGCCAAATTTCG
>CAYMLA010000572.1:0-1875 GCA_964390785.1 uncultured Bdellovibrionales bacterium
CGGAAATTCCTTTTCTAATTGATCTTCTTTCCATTTCTTGCCAGATAATTTTTGCCTTTTAACTTTAACCGGCGACATAAATTCATCCGTTTTGTTTTCATAGACTTTCTCGGATAGCGATAACATTTCTTCAAGTTGCGGATCTTCGTCAAAATGTTGTTCCAATTCCGGGAGCCTCAGACTTTTAATATCCTCAAATGCTTTTTTCCCCTTTGAAATCACCCAGGCTTTGAAATAGTCAAAAGCGTCATCTCCACAACCACGTCGTACGATATAGGCCAACGCCCATATCTCCCAACGATTCAGCTCATAATATTTAGTCAAAAATATTCGATTGAAACGCCTTATTTCTGATGGTTTAAACCCTTCCAATTGATCCGACAGGTTTACTATAAAATCGATTTTGTCTTCCGATTTATTCCGGTTATTCTCGATGAGCTCCCAAAATAATATTTCGTCTATTTTCCTTTTGTCAATTGTCTTTTTGGGTTTTGGTTTTTCCAATTTCTCAACTGCTTCGATAAGCTCATCTACTTTTTTTAATTCCTTTTCGGCACCAAGAGCAGTTAACCCTTTTTTGAACCTGTATAAACCCTCTAATGTGGATGTTTGGCATTTAAGTGTTTTCTTGGTTCCGTCCCAATATGCTGTTTTTCTGCCAAATTCCTTTTTCCATTCCCATAATTTTGAAAAACGGCGCCTTAATATCCCTTTCCAAAATCTAATAAATTCGTTCTCAAGTTTATTTTCAATTAAATGTTTTTCTAAAGGTTCAAAGAATTCGTTCCATTGACCGGAGTCCCAGTTTTCATGAATGAATGTAATCAATTCAGAATATCTTTTGTCTTTGATCCAAGTATCTCTTACATCCGCAAGAGTTTTCTCATAAGGCTGAGCAGGTAAATTGTTATCTTTTCTCCAATCAAATAAATCGTCAGCTTCATCTAAAAATTTACCGTAACTCATTATAATTGATTTTTTTTCATAACAATGGAATGGACGTAGTAAAAATATTTTAATGACACGAATATAAATGCAGAATCGGTGTTGTTTAGTGTACTTTTGCAATCATTCACTTTTACTAACACCTGCTGCCATTATTGTTTGTCATCTTCTTTTTTAAAAATTTCATCTAATCGTCTTATTAATTGATCACTTGATTGAATCATTGCCAATTTAAAATTCTCTATCGATTCTTTATTCAATAATCCTTCTTCGATGGCATGTTTTAATATTGTTCCTTCTCGATCGATTCGTTTGTATGCCAATTCACGAAATGTTTTTTTTGCTTTTGCCTTATCATTGTTTATCAAATGCATATAGAGAATCAGATTGTCATTTTTAGCTTTTAACCATTTTATTATATGATCATTTGTAAGCAAGTTATTAAACCACTTTTCTGCATAATTATCAAAATCAGATATTAGGATCTCAGAGAACTTTTCCATATCAGTACTTTGATCTATCGTATACCATTTATCTTCACCAAATTTTATGTTTCCAAGCCTTTCTCTGATAAAACAATAGGAAGAATCGATAATGCCATCTTGCTTATATCCATATTTCATGTGATATATCTTATGATAAACACCAAGATTTAAACAAAATTTTCCTTTTTCATTTTCCCAGTATTTATCTCTTTGGAACTCCATGACATGAATGATATCGTCGTTGATCTTTTTATTGAATAGACCGACTATTTCCGGAATTCCTTTGAGGTTGGATATTTCTTTCCATTGGTACTTTCCTACATGTGGTGAAAAGTTGTTTCGTATCCATTTTTTTAGACGTTGATTGAGTTTATTCATCATTTGATAATAGCTTGCAACCATTAAAACCAAAGATAAAAATTATTGGCACCTGTAATTTGCCCAT
>CAYMLA010000573.1:0-1870 GCA_964390785.1 uncultured Bdellovibrionales bacterium
TAAAGTTTTTCAATCCGTTGAATCAACACAATTTAATGTTATTATTTATCCTATTGAAAATTATGATGAACTTAGAAACTATTTTTTATCTTTAAGCGGCCATGCTCAAAAATTTCATGACGATTTTGTAAAAATATTTGTAATCATTCAATTTCCAATTCATTTGTCTAATGAAATCAAAAAAAAGAGTTTATTCACTCATTTTTTTAATTTCAACACGCCTGTTGATAAAAACCACAAAGAAATTCAATTCTATCTTCAGTCTATTGGTATTTCAATTCAATCAGAAAAGAAGTGCTCTGCCATCGATCTTCAAAAATCAGAAATTCTTTTATTTAAAGGAAAAGGAAAAGCCGTTATTTCTCTTGATAAAAGACAAAAAAGGATTCAGCAAACAGTCCTTGAACCAGATATGGGTATTACTCAAAAACAAAAATTTGCTTTTTTTGATCAAGAAAAAGCAAAAGAAAAAGGAGTAGGATTTACGACTTCTATTGTTAACAAAGAAGAAAAAAAATTAACCCTCGAAGAATGTTTTTCGGATCATAAAAAACACAATCTCTATTCGAAATCTTTAAATTGGAAAATTCGACTTGAAACTATTGATTTTGATTTGAATCATAATAAATTTACGTATCAAATTCCAGGAACAAACCAATTAAACAAAATTAAAGAAGATCTTATAAATAATTCAACTGCTTTTTTTGTCAGCGTATCTCTTCGACGAGCGCGCATTTTATATGTTGTTACGCTTGAAAGCATCGAAGAAAATCGGATTGTGTTTAAGTATTCAAAAGAAAATATGTTTAAGGTTCAACGAAGAAAGCATTTTCGACTCACGGTTTTTCCGGATCTTCCTGTAAAAATTATTCTTAATCTTCCACCAAAAAATCAATCCTACACATCAACAATTTTTGATGTTAGCACGGGGGGTATTGCCTTATTATATTCTCCTGAAAATGAGCTTTTTTTATCTAAAAGCAAGGTTTTTACTCAATCTAAACTTCTCATTGATGAAAGAGAAATTTTAATTCCAGAACTTCAAATGAAGCACATTACGCCAGTTGAAGATTATCCTGAAAAGAAAATCATTGGTTTTGAAATGAAAGGGACTAATCCTGTTGATGTGTTTTTTCTAGAGTTTTATATTTTTAGCCACAGCATTGAATATTTAAAAAAAACAAAAATGTTTGAATAATGTTCATCGACAAGATACTTTATTAAACATATTTCTTTTAAAAAATGATGACATTACATGGTTGTCATCGTTTAACGGGGTGTAGCGCAGTCTGGTAGCGCGTTTGCTTCGGGAGCAAAAGGTCGCTGGTTCGAATCCAGTCACCCCGACCATTTCGCATCTAATTTATTGAAATCATTAGGAAGTTTATTGGTCGCAAACATCGTGCGACCAAATGCGACCACCCTCTAAAATTTCCCATCTTTTTTGAACTGCTTCAGTAAGAGCCTTAGCATCACGCTTGGCATAAATATCTGTTGAACTAAAAGATGAATTACCCAAATGTTGTTGAGCAATATAACGATCACCGG
This sequence comes from uncultured Bdellovibrionales bacterium, assembly GCA_964390785.1. GTDB lineage: Bacteria > Bdellovibrionota > Bdellovibrionia > Bdellovibrionales > CAYMLA01 > CAYMLA01. The sequence goes on from CAYMLA010000573.1 coordinate 1,549, forward strand.
TCTCATTTAACAAGGCTCTGCAACCACCATGTCTCATGATATGAGTACCCGTAAAAGGTAAATTTGCTCGAGAAAAGGCAAGATCATATGCTCGCTGAATTTGGCGATATTCAAAAATTTTTCCATTAAAATTTAAAAACAATGGCCCTTTCTTGGTTTCTACTCCATGAATCCATTTTAAAGCTTGATAAGTTTCAGGAAACATTGGCTGCTCCTTAAAACCTGTTCTACACATAAACTTATGCCACAAGCGAATACGAATAATGAAGACCACCAAAATGAGCAATTTTTGCAATATTGTTTAAATCATTTTCCTTTAGAT
>CAYMLA010000574.1:0-1863 GCA_964390785.1 uncultured Bdellovibrionales bacterium
ATTATATGGAGTATCACCAATACTGGAGTGAATTTTATTATTATAATCCTCTACCCAATCACTAAATTTTTCATTTAGCTCGCTCAATGTTTTAATTTCATCATGAATGGACAAAAATCCATCTCTTACAGTTTTAAACCATCGTTCTATTTTTCCTCTGCCTTGAGGAGTATAGGGCCTAGAATGTTTCAAGGCTATTCCCAAACAAGCAGTTATTTGTTCTAAATTAATTGCGCTATAACAAGCGCCATTATCTACATACAATTTCTGTGGTAAACCGCGTTTCTCGATACCGCATCGTAAAGCTTGCTTAAAATTTTCTAACTGTTCGCTTCTAAAAAATTCTGCATGGATGATAAATCTAGAGTGATCATCGATTATTGCAATTAAATACGTTTTAACGTGTTTTTGTTGATCAAACACCTTGGGGCCATGCATAACATCACTTTGCCATATTTCGTTGGGAAGTTCTGCTTCAAATGTTCTTCGATCTATGGCTCTGGTATTGATACTACTCAATTTATTGGTGTGCAAAAACCTGTATACACAAGATTGACTGATGCTATCAGCAGAAGGAAGACACTTTCGTTGATGTAATTTTCTTATTATAGCCCTTGCGGTCATATGTGGATTCTGTACTTTTAACTCTAAAATTTGCTCTCCTATTTCTCTTGTAACCTTTTTTGAATTGCCCTTGTCTTTTCTTTCGTTAGGAAAAAGTCCTTCTATTCTTGAACCAGCTGATTTATAGTTTTTAATCCAAGTTTTAATTGTTGCTTTTGATATTGAACTTCTGAGACTATTTGGAATTTGGTATCTTCTGGAAGCCTTTTGCTTCAATAATTTTTCTCTTTCTCCATAGCTTAACCTTACGCCGGTAACAAACTCGGCAATTATTCCAAATCTAAACGTTGCCACAATCATTTTTTGCTTTTCTGTCATCAATTACCCCCTTTTTTAAAACTCAGTCGTTTCTAGCAAAGAAAAATTTAATATATAACGACAGACTTTTGTGGGGAGACAACTCACTCAACAGAAAGCTTGTTATCTTAGACAAAAAAATGAATGCTTTTTTGATAAAACCTTTCAAGCTCTGACACTGGATCAGCTTCGTTACCAAACATCATGCGAATCTTTTGTAAAAGCTTTCGTAACCAATGACCACCTCTTTGCCGAGAAAGACCCTCCCATCTTCGATTAATTAATCGAAATTTCAAAAAAGTGTAAATTTTATTTACTGATATTGTATAGTTGCGCCAATAACCTGTCGGCTTAATGGTTAGAGACATCCCACAATTAGGACAAAGATATCGTTTTAAATATAGAACACAAGAAAATTGATGGAAATACCTAGCTGAATAACCATGTCCCCACAAATTGTAACAATTACACTTAAGACACTTATCAGGTTTTTTCCAGTTGAAGTTTTTTCCTTTTGTTGATAACTCAGATAAATCAATGTTTTCCAGTAGAAGCATTGTAGTTCTTTAAGGGGTTGCTTTAGTGGAGGAACCCCTTTTTTTCCTTTCAAAAACTTGAATACAATAACGTGATAAAAAATCAACTTGGTTAGAATAAATTGAAAAAAATACCTGACTTCAAGCTAGATTAAACTGCTAAATAACACCCGTGAAGGGTGCGACAATGTATATTCGCAAAAAAACTGTAGGACTACGTTTCAATCCACGCACCCGTGAAGGGTGCGACGAGCTAAGAGAGAAGTATCCAGACAAATTTAACGGTTTCAATCCACGCACCCGTGAAGGGTGCGACGATTCGTTGAGGGGCCAGTCTCATATCCAAAGACTGTTTCAATCCACGCACCCGTGAAGGGTGCGACCGATGACCTGCTAAAAAGAATTA
>CAYMLA010000575.1:0-996 GCA_964390785.1 uncultured Bdellovibrionales bacterium
CGTATAGAATAAATCTAGGGGTGGAATGTAAAATAAAATCACCCCTAATTTATGAACCTAAATTTCTCGCACAACCGAAAACGAAAAGAATGATAAGCTTGTTAGGTTAAGGTTCTGGTTCATTTATGGTGGGTTTTTGACGTTGAAATAACACACGAGGGGCTGGTGTTTCAAACTCTGTCAGTCCTTCTTCCCCTGCATCTACAATTGCAATATCTTGAGTCTTCGAATTATCAAAGACTCTTCCAAATTCAATTGTATTCATATTTTCATCATGGGCTAGTTTTTCGATGATCATGGGATGATCATCAAGTTCGATGGTTCCAGTTTCTTTTGCATCTGCTTTAACATCGAATTCGATAATTGCTAATTCCCCTTGAGTGATTCCGTCCAGAGCGATTCCTGCCATCGATATGGAGGCAAAGTCTTCTCGCCACTGGTAGGGATCGCTCACGACGACTTGATAACCGTTACCCTGTCTTACAATTCCTCCAAAGGTGAGGGATGGAGTAGTATAATCTATCCTCAGACTGAACATGTTGATCGGTTTTGGTACTTCACTAAAGGTGAGGGAGTATTGCATTTTCCCCCCACGCTTAAGAGGCCCTTCAGCTTTTGGAACCAGTTTCATTGTAGGGGGTGTTCCTTCAAAGAAGGTGATTCGGGTCCCTGGGGCTTGTTGTGGTACCACTTGTTGAGGAGAATGTTTTTGATGTTCTACAGATTCTTTTGGAGCTAAATCTAGTTCAATGATATCCCGTTGGGGGATAGCCTTTGGTTGAGCAAAAACCTCAACAGTCATTAACAATAGAAACATGAGACATGTGAATATCACCATTTTCTAATTCTCTTTTATTGGAAGTGGTTATTCAATATGCCGATGGATTTATCGGCTACTATCAAGACATCATTAACTCGAAATTGGTTAGATGAATTATCGAAAAGGTTCATTTTTGTCTTCGAAATGGAAGGCGCGTAAAACTGTCAATATGTAGA
>CAYMLA010000575.1:1006-1862 GCA_964390785.1 uncultured Bdellovibrionales bacterium
TGCTTTAATGTTTCAGCAAGAGATAAAACTGTAGAGCCAGTGGTCATGACATCATCTATCATGAGTATATGTTTGTTAATTATAAGGTTAGGTGATTTTACTTCAAAGATTCCTTTTACATTTGCCATTCTCGTTGCAAATGTTTTGTTACGTGCTTGCGGGGGAGTGTGTTTTTTACGAATTACAGCATTCTCTGGTAAACAAGGTAGTAAAGCCAGTTTTGCAATTTCTAAAGCGATAAGATAAGATTGGTTGAATCCTTTGGCTAATCTTCTTCTCCAGTGCATAGGTACAGATCCAACCACCAAGTTGCCTTGGTTAATTGTTTTTATCCACTGTTCACTTTCTTTATAAGTAAATCCTGCAAGAGGTTTTGAAATCCAAGAAGCTCTGCGATATTTCATTCTTCTAACGATTGTTCCTATGGAAGAGCCGTAAGAATATATCGATCGAATTTCCTCAAATGAATCGGGAAAATTTTCGCAAAACGTACATCGTTGAGGATTTATTTTTGAAGGTTCCCTTTTTGGTGATGTTCCGCATATTTTACAACTTTCCGATTCTAAAAAGGGTTTTGCAAACTCCTTACATTGATCACATAAATGGGAATAAGGATTTGAAAAATCAATGTCTCCTATTCCCAAGGGTTGTTCACAGGACAAGCAATTTGGGGGAAAAAGGAGATAGCTTATTGTATTAATAAATTTTTTCAATCTTTTCTATCAAAGTAATCTGTTTGGATTTTTTGGTACCCTTCAAATGATGAATCATTTCGATCCATAAGATCTTACTATGAAACCCCTTATTGTTATAAGTCCATTAGAAAATACCTCAAAAGAAGCTATCGTTGCGGCGA
>CAYMLA010000576.1:0-1852 GCA_964390785.1 uncultured Bdellovibrionales bacterium
TCAGATGTTGTTGAGGTGTCGAGACCACAAATGTAGACCCACTTTTTGCCCGTGGCGCCGCTATTAGGTGTATTCTTATGCGCATCTGATTGATTTGGTTTTTTCTTTGAATGTTTCTCAGACGTTTGTTCGCTGGGTTCATCACATGATTCATTGGAGTTGTACACTGTAAATAATTTTTCCGTCCAAACTGACGCAAATAAATTGTCCATGTGGTAAACGGCGGAAAACTGTAGATTCCGACTGCTCCGACATTTTTTTTTTGTAGATGGAACAAAAAATAAACTTTCTTTTTTGTGATCACCAACTTTTAAAACAACACCTTCAGGTGAAAAATGATAATCTAAAGATTCACCCAACTCTGGAAAAGCCATGTCATGTAAATTAACCAAACCATTTTTTTTGATTACACTCACTACAATTTCAAAAACCCCTGGAGAGACTTGACCTTTATAAGAATTTTGACTAGTAAACACAACCTCTTCTTCTTGTTTATGTCTAATTTGACCATCAATATATTTTTGAGTTAATGTTTTTGAACTATGATCAATCTCTTCAACTCTTCCTTTATTTTCTTTTAACCTTAATAATAAAGGCTCTTTAACAAGAATTTCATCAAATGACACAGCATTATCAATCGAAGAAGTTGCACAACCCAACAAACACATAAAAGAAAAATAAATTATAAGAAGATTATAAAAAAACAAGATCATTTTCACCTCAAACTTAATTCTTTTGGAATAAGCACTTCGTTATTTCACCAGCTACTAATTAAACATTCGATTTTAAAACTGTCAAAATAAACAACAGCATTGAGACTAAAATTTGTCATCACAAAATGAATCTCAATTTGATACAAGTGAATTTTTTCAAGCAATTGAAAATACAGAGTTTTTTTAATAATTAAAACCAATTTCTGGCATCTCCTTTGCTCTTTACTCAATCAACAGGAGAAAAAACATGAAAACAAATCAAATTCAATTCACCCAATCCCTCATTTATATCATTGGCGCAATTGCTCTTTCTATTATTCTTATCGGTTGTGGCCCTAACAAAACTGCTGTTAGTGGAAAAGAACTGAGTTTATCAAGTCGCTCAACACATCAACAAAGAAGCAATACAAATTTTTCAGTGATCACTATCGACTCGAATGAATATCTAGCAGACTGTAATAAAATTGAAAGCAATGACGATTTTGTTATTGCTCAAATGGTTTCTCACTACCATTTGTTTGGAGAAGAAAACAACTCTGTTACTTATCTTCGATTTTCTGAAATTATTGAAGAATTTGAATCTGATCACGATTTTAAAATCAAATTTTATTCTTGGAAAGCAGATTCAATCGGAACCGTCGATGAGCCAAAAGCTTTAAGGTTTCGACTCCAAAATAGGAATAATGCGGCTGACACCACTGGATATTTTTCAGAACTCACTTATAATGTTTTAGCCAACTTTAATAAATCATCTTCTTTAACATCAAAATTAGCTCAAACCATTATTGTTATCGCTGATTTAGACCTCAGTGATGATGTCTTACAAATTGCTGGATATCAAAATGGAAAAACACAAGCCGATTTCCAAGCTGATGCTCTAATACCTGCTTTTTACGCTAATCCAAATAAATATCGATATGAATACAGAGGAAAATCAAGGGCAAAAATTCTTCAAGAACTTCATCCTCCGCACTGACAGGTTCGTCGCGCAGAACGTAGGGTTCGGTTTTTTTGGTCGGAACAGCGATGCGGGCGTCTTTGACGAGCAGCTTCTTCGTCGCCGACCACCATTTCTTGAATTTGCGTTCGCCCATCAGACGCCCGAGTTGTTTTTCGAGTTCGCTGGCCGAGGCTGCACC
>CAYMLA010000577.1:0-1849 GCA_964390785.1 uncultured Bdellovibrionales bacterium
CCTCAATGGTATTGATGATTCTTAAAACTCTTATTCATGCAAATGTATATTTCATTGTAACAACTGTTCTTATTTCGCAACAAGCACTACTTAAAACTTAAAATTTTCACCTAAATAAAATTTTCTTGCTGTCTCAGAATGAGCCACTTCCATCGAAGTCCCTTTGACTTGAATTCGACCATCTTTGAGAATAAATGCATAATCACAAATTCCGAGTGTTTCTCTCACATTATGATCAGTGATCAAAATTCCAATATTTTTTGTTTGTAAAATACGAATAATTTCTTGAATATCATTAACAGCAATAGGATCAATTCCCGCAAAAGGCTCATCAAGCAACAAAAATTTAGGCTTTCCAGCCAATGCTCGGGCAATCTCAACCCGACGACGTTCTCCCCCAGATAAGGCATATCCATAACTTTTTACTAAATGTCCAATGCTAAAATCATTTAAAAGCTCTTCTAGACGCTCTTTTTTAGCAGAGCCAACAAAGCCTTGAGCCTCTAAAGCAACAACAATATTATCTTGAACCGTAAGTTTTCTAAAAACGCTTGCTTCTTGAGGCAAATAACTTAAACCAATCCTTGCTCTTTGAAACATAGGCATCGAACATATCGATTTTTCATCTAAATAGATATCACCGACATCAGGACTTATAATCCCAACAACCATATAAAAACTTGTTGTTTTACCAGCTCCGTTTGGACCAAGTAAACCAACAATTTGTCCTGATTCAATCGAAAAAGCAACCTCATTTACAACTTTACGACCTTTAAAACTTTTTGATATTTTATCAATTCTTAACAAACTCAATTTACATTCTCCATTCGTGAGCGATCAACTTTAGCTCTTGCCTTATGAACTTTAACTCTTTTTCCACCATCAAGAAATATAATTTCATCACCAATTAACTCATCATTATCTTGAACAACTCTAGGATTTCCACGAAAAGTGTACTTATTTTCCTCAAATTCAACAAACACAGTATCAGATATTGCCCATTTATCAATATCACTCACCTTAACATTATCCGTAACAAGCATTGATTTAAGTTTAAATGAATCTGAATAATACTTCAGATGAGCTGATTTACCTGTGACTCTTATTGTCTCTCTATCAATAAGAACATCATTGATAAATTTTGAATAAAACGAATCTCCACTAAACTCAGCTCTTTGACTAGAAATTTTTAAATCCTGGTCATCTTGAAACTGTTTCCAAGCTCTAACTTGACTATTTATAAAAATCAAATTCTTTTTAATATCTACAATCATTCCAAAACCATCTAACTTAAAAGTTGTCTGTTTTTCCCAATAAATCCCTCTCATATTAACTTTTACTGGACTCTCTAATTGTTTTTTTTCAGAGTCATAAACGACCAGAGAAGTCGATAACTCATAACCATTCGATGATTGAATAAGCACCGAACCCTCTATTCGTATATTTTTCGTTTTTAAATGAATTGTACCAATATCTCCAGTCACAACAAAAGACGGTTTATCTTCAGAATAAAAACGAATTTTTACACGACTTAAATTCCAAATGGTTTTTCCCTCATAATTTAAAGCTTTATCAGCCCACAGCTCCCATTCTCTTACTTCTTTAGTGCTTTCAACAAGATGAAATTTTCTAATGATTTGTTCTGCTCCCTCTAATTCAGATGTTTGTTGAACTTTATCATTAATTATATTTTTTTTTTCTTCTAATGTTTCAGGAGAAAACAAAACAATCTCAAACATAAGAAAAGCAACAAAAACAAAAAAAAGAAGAACCATCCAATGCTTCATAGTAGTCAATATAGACTGTTTTCATAGAATTGAAAAGAGTAATTTCTTGAGTTTTTTTCGAT